>NZ_MQSY01000041.1:0-137702 GCF_001921245.1 Aeromonas sp. YN13HZO-058
GGCGTGAATATCAAAGCGTGTTTGCATGAGGCGCTGGGGCGCCCCATGCAACACGTAATTGGGACATAGCCATAAAAAAACGGCTCCATCAAGGAGCCGTTTTCAATGGGTTGCGCGGTGCCGATTACTCGACGGTCGCTTCCACACTGGTGAAGTACTCGATCTTGGCTGCTTTGCGCAGCTCGTCGATCAGAGACTTGTAGCTCACCTGAGCTTTGCCCTGACCAAGCTGACCTTGCAGCATGGCGGCCATGCCGGATGCGGCGGCCGGGACGTTAACCTTGTCCAGCGCAACTACCACGCGGTCACCATTGGTCTCGGCAACCAGTGCCACGCTAGGCTTGCCATCTTTCGGATGGGGCAGTGTGAACGCCTGGGCAATCAGGTTCTGATCCAGTTCGCGATCGAAGCGGGCAACCCTTTTGTGGGTCTCCACTTTCAGACCGAGAGCAGCCAGATCGGCCGTGATGCTCTCACCGACCTTCAGCTTGTCCAGCAGGCCCTGCGCCTTGCCACGGGCCACTTCACCGGCCTTGTCATGCTTGATGGCGGCAATCACCTGCTCTTTCACTTCAGCCAGCGGCTTGACGGCCTTTGGCTGGTGACCGGTGATGTGCAGCACCAGCGCCTTGCCATCAGCCAGCTCAATCACGTCGGAGTTGGTGTTGTCATCGCGCAGTTGCTCGGAGAACGCCACGGAGAGCACCTTGGGATCGTTCAACGGAGCCGGGGCGCTCGCCTGGGTGAAGAAATCGGAAGATTGTACCTTCATCCCCATGGCATCAGCGGTCAGATCCAGCGAGTCCGGGTTTTCGAAGCTGTTGTCAGCCATCTTCTGCTGCTCGGCGAAGAACAGCTCCTTGGCCTTATCAGCTTGCAGACGAGTGATGGTCTCTTCCTTCACATCGGCAAACGGCTTGGTCTGGGCAGCCTCAACCCCCAGCAGCTTGATGATGTGGAAACCGAACGGGCTCTTCACCACGGTGGAGAGATCACCCGCCTTGTTCAGGGCGAACGCGGCTTTTTCGAAGGCCGGGTCCATCACCCCTTTCTCGAACCAGTCCAGCTCGCCGCCTTTTTTGGCGGAGAAGGTATCGGCAGAGTCAGCCTTGGCCAGCGCAGCGAAATCATCACCCGCCTTGGCTTTGGCCAGCACGGCTTCTGCCTTCTGCTCGGCGGCTTTCTCGTCCTTGCCAAACGGGATCAGGATGTGAGCCACATGACGACGCTCGGCACGCTGGAACAGATCCTGGTGCTGATCGTAGTAATCCTGGGCATCCTGCTCGGTGACCTTGATGTCCTTGGCGAGGTTGGCAGCGTCCAGCAGCAGATAGTCGACCTTGACCTGTTCGTCGTTCATGAAACGGGCGCCATTGGTCTTGTAGTACTGCTCCAGCTCGTTGTCAGAGACCTGAACATCATCCACATAGTTGGCGGCAGCCAGACGCACCAGACGCAGATCGCGAGTCTGGTTGTAGAGCTTGTCGAGCTGCTCCGCTTCACCCTTGAGGGAGAATTCGGTGCCCAGCAGGGCGCCCATCAGCTGTTGACGCACCATGTCCTGACGCAGGGAGTCACGGAACATTTCGGGAGTCATACCGGCACGACGGATCAGCTGCAGATAGCGGTCATTGTTGAACTTGCCGTTTTCGGCAAACTCGGGCATCTCCACGATGGCTTGCTTGATCTGCTCGTCGCTGATGCGCAGACCCAGTTCACGGGCCTTGCTGTCCAGCAACGCCTGATCGATCAGCCGATCCAGCACGCCACGGCGGAACTGTTTCATGTAATCGGGGTTCGCGGCCAGCTGGCTGAATGCCTCTCCCATCTGGGATTCCATGCGGGCGCGCTCGTTACGGTAGGCATTTTCCAGTGCCGCAGCACTGATCTCGGTGCCATTGACGGTGGCGGGGGCGGTACGGGCCGGGCCGTTCAGGTAGCTACCTACACCAGCCAAGGCAAAGGAGAGGATGATCAGGCCCAAGATAACCTTGGCTACCTTGCCCTGCGCCCCTTCGCGTAGTTTATCCAACATCATGTTTGTACTTATGCTCCCGAACTCGATGGGCGTAAACAATAAAAAGGCGCACCGATTGCGATGCGCCTTGGTCAATCAGTATGAGAGAAGACTCTCTAACTTGTCTGGTCTGCGACCAAGGACGGTAGCCGACGGATATCAGCGACCGACTTAGTTAACAGCGTCTTTCAGGGCCTTACCGGCTTTGAAGGCAGGAACTTTACCAGCAGCGATTTCGATGGTCGCGCCAGTCTGCGGGTTACGGCCTGAACGGGCAGCACGCTCGCGTACAGCGAAAGTACCGAAACCAACCAGAGCAACCTGGTCACCCTCTTTCAGCGCTTCACCAACAGCATCAATGAAGGCATCCAACGCACGGCCAGCGGCAGCTTTGGAGATATCGGCACCGTCTGCAATCTTGTCAATCAGTTGAGATTTATTCACTCTTATATTCCCCTTTTATCAAACACCGCTGCGGCGCTGATTTCCCTGGCCACAACAAGTGGAGGTTTTATAGCAAGCCTCCTGATCAGTTGCAAGTGACAATCTGGCGCAAACCCGCGCCACACAACGCATTGCGACTCATCACGAGTACCCGATCGGTGGTCAAGGCTACTTCCGTTATCGGGCGCATGCAAGCCTTAACCACCCGTCGAATGCGCCAAATTTGCGGCGCATCAACATTTACACGACAGAAACGCGTTCAAACCCCTGCGGATTGTCCTGCAACGCCAATTCCAGCACCTCGTCAATCCAGCGAACCGGATAAATTTCAAGGTCTTGTTTGACGTTTGCCGGGATCTCCTCAAGGTCACGCTCGTTCTCTTTCGGAATAAGCACTCGCTTGATGCCGCCACGATGGGCTGCCAGCAACTTCTCCTTGAGACCACCGATGGGCAGCACTTCGCCGCGCAGGGTGATCTCCCCTGTCATCGCCACATCAGCACGAACCGGATTACCGGTCAAGCTGGAGACCAGGGCGGTACACATGGCGATACCGGCACTCGGACCATCTTTCGGGGTTGCCCCTTCCGGTACGTGCACGTGGATATCGCGCTTCTCGTAGAAGTCGGCGTTGATGCGCAACTTCTCGGCACGGGCCCGCACCACCGTCATGGCCGCCTGGATGGACTCCTGCATCACGTCACCGAGGGAACCGGTGTAAGTGAGCTTGCCCTTGCCCGGCATGTTGGTGGTTTCGATGGTGAGCAGATCGCCGCCCACTTCGGTCCACGCCAGACCACACACCTGACCCACCTGGTTCTGGTCGGTGGCCTTGCCATAATCGAAACGCTGCACCCCGAGGAACTCCTTGAGGTTGGCCTGATTGACCTGAACATGCTTGATGCTCTTGTCCAGCAGGATGCGCTTGACTGCCTTGCGACAAATCTTGGAGATCTCGCGCTCCAGACTCCGTACCCCCGCCTCGCGGGTGTAGTAGCGGATCACCCCGACCAGGGCAGAATCCTCGATGGTGATCTCGGACTCTTTCAGGCCGTTGCGCTGGATCTGCTTGGCCACCAGATGTTGCTTGGCAATGTTGAGCTTCTCATCTTCGGTGTAACCGGAGAGACGGATCACTTCCATCCGGTCCAGCAACGGACCTGGGATATTCATGGAGTTGGAGGTGGCCACGAACATCACGTCCGACAGGTCATAATCCACTTCCAGGTAGTGATCGTTGAAGCTGTTGTTCTGTTCCGGATCCAGTACTTCCAGCAAGGCAGATGCGGGATCGCCACGCATGTCCGAGCTCATCTTGTCGATCTCGTCGAGCAGGAACAGCGGGTTCTTCACGCCGACTTTCGCCATCTTCTGAATAAGCTTGCCAGGCATGGAACCGATATAGGTACGGCGGTGACCGCGGATCTCCGCTTCATCACGCACGCCCCCCAAGGCCATCCGCACATACTTGCGGCCCGTCGCCTTGGCGATGGATTGGCCCAGCGAGGTCTTGCCCACACCGGGAGGCCCAACCAGACAGAGGATAGGGCCCTTGAGCTTGTTCACCCGCGCCTGTACCGCCAGATATTCGAGGATGCGATCCTTGACCTTCTCGAGGCCATAGTGATCGGCGTCCAGCACCTCTTGCGCCTTGCCAAGATCTTTCTTGACCTTGGAGCGCGCCTTCCACGGCACCTGTACCATCCAGTCCACATAGCTGCGAACCACGGTAGCCTCGGCGGACATGGGCGACATCATTTTCAGCTTGGCGAGCTCTGCCAACGCCTTTTCACGGGCATCAGCCGGCATGCCAGCCTCTTCAATCTTGCGATTGAGGGCTTCAAACTCGTCCGGGCTATCTTCCAGCTCACCCAGCTCTTTCTGGATGGCCTTCATCTGCTCGTTGAGGTAGTACTCGCGCTGGCTCTTCTCCATCTGCTTCTTGACGCGCGTGCGGATGCGTTTCTCGACCTGCAGCAGGTCAATCTCCGACTCCATCATCGCCATCAGGAATTCGATGCGCTCGGAAACCGAGACGATCTCCAGCACCTTCTGCTTGTCTTCCAGCTTGAGCGGCATATGGGCCGCCATGGTGTCGGCCAGACGCGCAGCATCGTCGATCGCCGAGATCGAGGTCAGTACCTCGGGCGGGATCTTCTTGTTGAGCTTGATATAGCCTTCAAACTGGCCGATGGCGGAGCGCACCAGTACTTCCTGATCCTTCTCCTCAATGGCTTGGGAGGGGATGTACTGGGCTTCGCAGACAAAGAAATCCTTGTCGTCGATCATCCGCTCCAGGCGGGCACGCTGCCCCCCCTCTACCAGCACCTTGACGGTGCCGTCCGGCAGCTTGAGCATCTGCAGAATATTGGCCACTGTCCCGACGGTGAAGATCTCCTCCACAGTCGGCTCGTCGGTTGACGCATCCTTCTGGGCCACCAGCAGAACTTTCTTGTCCTGCTCCATGGCCGCTTCCAGACAGCGAATGGATTTTTCCCGCCCCACAAAGAGTGGAATGACCATGTGGGGGTAAACCACCACGTCACGAAGAGGCAGGACGGGAATCTCGATGCGTTCTGAACGCTCTAGGTTCATATATGTCCTCTCGGCTTGTTATACCGTTGGCAAAGCGCTTGGCTGAGTATATGGGGGCGCTGAGATGAGATTCAATCGCCGAAACCGCAAAAAGCATGAAAGGGGCAAAAAGCCCCTTCCATTTGATTAAAAATCAGACGTTTACTCTGATGCAGCAGCCTGGGTCTCGGGATTTTCGTAGATCATCAAGGGCGCGGAGTCCCCTTTGATCACGGTCTCGTCGATCACCACCTTGCTGACCCCTTCCAGAGAAGGCAGGTCATACATGGTATCCAGCAGCACAGCTTCCACGATGGAACGCAGACCACGAGCACCGGTTTTACGCTCCATCGCCTTGCGGGCAATGGCGTTGAGTGCGTCGTCACGGAACTCCAGCTCAACCCCTTCCAGATCGAACAACGCAGCGTACTGTTTGGTCAGCGCGTTTTTCGGCTCTTTCAGGATCTGGATAAGCGCAGACTCGTCCAGTTCGGTCAGGGTCGCGACCACCGGCAGACGGCCGATGAACTCGGGGATGAGACCGTACTTGATCAGATCTTCCGGCTCCACCTTGGCGAAGGTCTCGCTCAGGGTAGCCTTGGCATCCTTGGATTTCACCTCGGCGCCAAAACCGATACCGGTTCCCTTCACGGAACGCTGCTCGATCACCTTGTCCAGACCGGCAAAGGCACCGCCACAGATGAAGAGGATCTTGGAGGTATCAACCTGCAAGAACTCCTGCTGCGGATGCTTGCGACCACCTTGCGGCGGCACGGAAGCGATGGTCCCTTCGATCAGCTTGAGCAGTGCCTGCTGTACCCCTTCCCCGGAGACATCGCGGGTGATGGAGGGGTTGTCCGACTTGCGGGAGATCTTGTCGATCTCGTCGATGTAGACGATGCCACGCTGGGCCTTCTCTACGTCGTAGTCGCACTTTTGCAGCAGCTTCTGGATGATGTTCTCCACGTCCTCGCCCACATAACCGGCTTCGGTCAGGGTGGTCGCATCGGCCATGGTGAACGGCACATCCAGCAGACGAGCCAGGGTCTCGGCCAGCAGGGTCTTGCCGCTACCGGTCGGGCCAATCAGCAGGATGTTGGATTTGCCGAGCTCCACACCACTGTTTTCGCCGCTGTTACGCAGACGCTTGTAGTGGTTGTAAACCGCAACGGCCAACACCTTCTTGGCGTACTCCTGCCCGATCACATAGTCATCGAGATGAGCGCGGATCTGATGAGGGGTCGGCAGCTCGTTACCATCGCGCTTGGGCGAGATCTCGCGGATCTCTTCGCGGATGATGTCGTTGCACAGCTCGACGCACTCATCACATATGTAGACGGAAGGGCCAGCGATCAGCTTGCGCACTTCATGCTGGCTTTTGCCGCAAAAAGAGCAGTAGAGCAGCTTATCACCCTCACCCTTGCGTTTTTCTGTCATTCAGCAACCTCGTTTTATCAATAGAGGATGGATCGGCCTGTTGAGTTTACAACAGACCGGGACACCCTGCTCAGCTACGCTGGCTCAGGACACCGTCTACCAGACCATAGGCCACGGCCTGCTCGGCGGACATGAAGTTGTCACGATCGGTGTCACGCTCGATGGTAGCCATGTCCTGACCGGTATGGAACGCCAGACGCTCGTTCAGGGTATTTTTGATTTTCAGGATCTCCTGGGCGTGGATCTGGATATCAGATGCCTGACCCTGGAAGCCACCCAGCGGCTGGTGGATCATCACGCGAGCGTTCGGCAGGCAGAAACGCTTGCCCTTGGCGCCACCGGCCAGCAGGAAGGCGCCCATGGAGCAGGCCTGACCCATGCAGACGGTGCTGACATCCGGCTTGATGAACTGCATGGTGTCATAGATAGACATGCCCGCAGTCACCGAACCACCCGGCGAGTTGATGTAGATATAGATGTCCTTGTCCGGATTCTCGGACTCGAGGAACAGCAGTTGGGCAACCACCAGATTGGCCATCTGATCTTCAACCTGACCGGTCAGGAAGATCACCCGCTCTTTCAGCAGACGGGAGTAAATATCGTAGGAACGTTCACCCTTGGCAGTCTGCTCTACCACCATCGGGATGAGTGCATTGCGTGGGGATTCGGTTACATCGTTATAGTTTTTATACATAAGGCATTGTCCCTAAAATAAAATGGCCCGAGTGGAGATCACACGAGCCATTATACTTAACAGTCTTGACCTTAAGTCAAATGTTCTTAGGCAGCGGCGCCAGACTTGTTGATCACGTCGTCAAAGGCAACTTCTTTTTCGGTCACTTGCGCTTTGGACAGGATCAGGTCGATGGCTTGATCTTCAACTGCCAGGTTACGAACGCCGTTCAGCATCTGCTCGTTCTTCTGGTAGTACTCGATCACTTCCTTCGGATCTTCGTAGGCAGTCGCCATGGACTCGATGATGCTGGTTACGCGGGCATCGTCAGCCTTGATCTCGTTGGTGCGGATCACGTCGCCCAGCAGCAGGCCAACGCGTACACGACGCTCGGCTTGCGCCTGGAACAGTTCAGCCGGCAGCTCGGGAGCGTTGCCGCCCTGGAAACCACCGAAGCGCTGCAGAGCCTGTTGACGCAGGGTATCGATCTCTTGAGCAACAGCGGCCTTCGGCAGGTCGATTTGGTTGGCTTCAACCAGACCGTTCAGAACCTGCTCTTTCACGCTGTTTTTCAGGGCTTGAGCCAGTTCGCGCTCCATGTTCTTGCGCACTTCGGCTTTCAGCTCTTCAACAGAACCGCTTTCGATACCGAAACGCTTGACGAACTCTTCGGTCAGCTCAGGCAGGATCTGCTCTTCAACCTTGATCAGCTTGGAAGCGAACTTGGCTTCTTTGCCTTTCAGGTTTTCAGCGTGGTAGTCAGCCGGGAAGGTCACTTCGATGGTGAACTCGTCGCCCGCTTTCTTGCCCATGATGGCGTCTTCGAAGCCCGGGATCATACGGCCAGCGCCCAGCACCAGGTTGAAGCCTTCAGCTTTGCCGCCGTCGAACTCTTCACCGTCGATGGAACCGACGAAGTCCAGGGTCACACGCATGCCATTGGCAGCAGCAACATCGGCATCAGCCCAGGTAGCGTGCTGCTTGCGCAGGGTGTCGATCATGTTGGCCAGATCTTCATCCTTCACGGTCGCAACCGGCTTCTCGACCTTGATGGTCTCGAGACCAGCAACTTCGAACTCCGGGTACACTTCGAACGTGGCGGTGAATTCGAAATCCTGACCTTCCTGGATCTCTTTCGGATCCATGGTCGGGGCACCGGCCGGGCTCAGTTTGTTTTCGATGATGGCTTTGATGAAGTTGCTCTGCATCATTTCATCAGCAACGCGGGCGTGAGCCATGGCGCCGAACATCTTCTTGATGATGGCAACCGGAGCCTTGCCAGGACGGAAACCGTCGATGCGACGAGTTTTGGCCAGGCCATTCAATTCTTTACGCACAGCGGCGTCTACGGTAGCGGCCGGTACAGTGATGGTAAGACGGCGTTCCAGACCCTGGGTTGTCTCTACAGAAACTTGCATTCTTCTACCTCGTTCAACTCAGCACTGTGTGCTGACCCTTATTGCCCCTGGGCAAAGCCCGGAGTCTTCCTGTTTATAAAGACAACAATATGTCTTTGTGATGAGAAAATATGACGCGGCATTATAGCGGCGCACTTTGGTCGAGTCGAGCCACACATCCCCCACATTGAGCGGCGTGAAAGCACAATTCGTGCAAAACTGCCCTTTATATGGGGAGAGAGGCACCCGACTTCAACCATCCGGTGACGATAATTTTGCGTTTGTTCACCTTTTTTCAGCCGAATGCCGATTTATTACCCATTTTTCGCCGCAAAACGGGCCGCTGTCGCGGGCGGCGACTTAATTTGTCCAGCCAAATGGCGATTGACCCAATCAACCATTGCGTCCCCTGCCCTCCCTCGTTATGGTGGCAGCCAAATTGATGTATCTGGAGTCACTCACATGGCCTTTTTCCGCTTCTTGTTCAATCTGCTCTGGTTTGTACTGGGAGGTATATTTATGGGCCTGGCCTGGTGGCTGGCCGGTCTTATCTGCTTTATCTCGCTGGTCGGCATCCCCTGGGGACGTGCCTGCTTCGTGATCGGCACCTTTACCTTCTTCCCGTTTGGCAAGCAGGCGGTCAATCGCAAGACCATGACCGGCCAGAGCGATATCGGCACAGGCACCCTGGGGCTGATTGGCAACATCCTCTGGTTCGTGCTGATCGGCATCTGGCTGGCCATCGGTCACATCGCTTCCGCGCTGGCCTGTTTCGTGACCATCATCGGTATCCCGTTCGGTATCCAGCACCTCAAGCTGGCACTGATCAGCCTGGCCCCCATCGGCCAGATGATCGTGACCAACCACGAGGCGGAATCGGGTCGCTATATCCGCTAACTGCGGGAATTGCGCGGGCAGACGCTGCCATACAACGAAAAAAAGGGCAGACTGGGGTCTGCCCTTTTCTATTCTCTTTTGTTGAGGCCATCATGTTACCCAGCCACTTTTTCGCCAATCTCGCCCGCATGAAGCTCATCTACCGCTGGCCCCTGATGCGCAACATCCAGCCCGAAAATATCGCCGAGCACAGCCTGCAGGTCGCCATGGTGGCCCATGCACTCGGCATCATCAAAAACCGGCTGTTTGGCGGCAGCGTGAATGCCGACCGCGCCGCCGTGATGGCGCTCTATCACGATAGCAGCGAGGTGTTGACCGGCGATCTGCCCACCCCGGTCAAATACTTCAACCCCGAAATTGCCCGCGAGTACAAAAAGATAGAGCTGGCCGCCGAGCAGCGTCTGCTCGCCATGCTGCCACCTGAGCTGGTCGAGGATTTTCGCCCGCTACTCGATTCGGCAGCCCAGGATGGCGAGCTGGCCCGACTGGTGAAAGATGCCGACACCCTCTGCGCCTATACCAAGTGTCTGGAAGAGATCAACGCGGGCAACCGGGAGTTTGAACCGGCTCGCAAGCGCCTCGAAGCCATGCTGGAAGCCCGGATGAGCGAGGAGATGCGCTACTTTATCGACACCTTCGTGGCCAGCTTCTCCCTGCCGCTCGATGAGCTCAACGCCCACTAAGCCAGGCTATACGCTCTGAAAACAGAAGGGCCCGCCGGTTTGCACCGGCGGGCCCTTCGTTATTTATTGCGAATTAGATGCGGCGTATCAGTGGCCCAGCTCGCGGGACGGCACCAGACCGCTCGCCCGCCAGGCGGGATAGAGGGTCGCCAGCAGACTCATCAGAATGGCAGCGCCTGTAACGATCAGCAGATCCTGCATATGCAACTCGGTCGGCAAGAAGTCGATGAAGTAGATATCCGGATTGAGGAAGCGATGGCCGATAAGCTTTTCGACAACGCTCAGGATCTGGGTCAGCTTGCTGGAGAGCAACCCACCCAGCAGGGCACCAAGCAGCGCACCGGCTACACCGTTGACCATCCCCTGAATGACGAAGGTGAGCCGGATCTGGCCGGGGCTCGCCCCCATGGTCTTCAGGATGGCGATCTCGCTGCGCTTTTCGTTCACCGCCATCACCAGGGTGGAGACGATGTTGAAACAGGCGACGGCCACCACCATCAGCATCACCACATACATGACAGTGCGCACCATCTGGATGTCCTGATAGAGGTAACCCTGACTGTTCATCCAGCTGCGGATATAGACGTGATGGGGGAACTGCTGCGCGGCAGCCACCGTGATGGATTGCGCCTTGAGCACATCGCTCACCCGCAGGCTGAAACCCTCTACATCACTGCCCATACCGGTGATGGTCTGGGCATCGGCCAGATGCATAAAGCCGAGCAGACCGTCGAGCTGACCGCCAATTTCCAGCAGTCCCACCACGGTCAGGGCTTCGCGTCGGGGATTCTTGATCCCGGCCTGATCGCCCCCTTGCGGCAGCAGCAGGGCGACAGCGTCCCCTACCTTGACCCCGAGCTTGTCGGCGATGGTCTTGCCGAGGATCACCCCATGCTCGCCCGGTTGCAGCTCACGCAGGCCGCGACCTGTCATGTATTTGCCCGCATCCGACAGATTGGCTTCCAGCTCCGGCAGCACGGCGCGCAGTTGCACCCCCTTGAGGGCGGAGCCGTGCTCCAGCAGGCCATTGAGGCGAATGACCGGCGCAGCCGCCTCGACACCCGGCTGGGCCAGCAGGTAGTCGCGCAGACGGGGCCAATCCGGCAGCGGCCGCTCGACCGCGTCCAGCTCACCTTGCGGCACGACCGAGAGCACCCGATCTTTGAGCTCCCGCTCGAAACCGTTCATGGCAGAGAGGCCCAGGATCAACGCCATCACCCCGAGGGCGATACCGATCAGGGAAGAGGCAGAGATAAAGGCGATAAACCCGTTGCGACGGCGGGAGCGGCTGTAACGCAGGCCCAGAAAAAGGGGCAGCGGTTTGAACATCAGGCAACCTCCGCCATCACACCGCTCACCAAGGTCACCCGGCGATGGAGCTTGGCCGCAAGGCTCAAGTCGTGAGTCACCACCACAAAGGCGGTACCCAGTTCACGGTTCAGTTCACACAGCAGTTCGTACACCGCAGTGGCGCTGGCGTGATCCAGATTGCCGGTGGGTTCGTCCGCCAGCACCAGACTCGGTTCGTTGACCAGCGCCCGGGCAATCGCCACCCGTTGACGTTCGCCACCGGAGAGCTCGGAGGGACGGTGGTTCAAGCGATGGGAGAGCCCTACCCGACCCAACATTCTGGTCGCCTTCTCGGTGGCAACCGCCACCGACTCACCGGCGATCAGCAGCGGCATGGCCGTATTTTCCAGCGCACTGAACTCGGAGAGCAGGTGATGGAACTGGTAGACAAAGCCCAGCTCGCGGTTGCGAAAACGGGCCTGGGTACGGCTGTCCCAATGGTGGATATCCTCCCCCTTGAACAGCACGGCTCCGCTGGAGGGGTTGTCCAGCGCCCCCATCAGATGCAGCAGAGTGGTCTTGCCGGAGCCCGAGCTCCCCACCACCGCCAGCATTTCACCGGGCGCGACACAGAGATCGATCCCCTTGAGCACCTGAGTCTCCAGCTCCCCCTCTTTATAGACATGATTGAGCGCCTGGCAGCGCAGCAGAGGTTCACGGGATACGGCTTCATTCATAACAGGGGCTCCACTTGCCTCGGTAACAACGCTGGCACCCGCAACAACGGGGGCACCAGTCACAACAGAAGATGCATTATTCACGGCATTACTCATAACGCAGCGCCTCGGCCGGTTTCACCCGCGCAGCGCGGGCCGCCGGATAGAGGGTGGCACTGAAGCTCAGCAGCACGGCGCCCAGCAAAATGGTGATGACCTGAGCTGGCTCGACGATGACCGGCAGGCCACTGCCGCCCGCCGCCATATAGAGGTTGAGCCCCACCGCATTGAGCAGGGGGTTGAGCCCCAGGCTGAGCGCAAGGCCCGCCAGTCCACCAAACAGGGCGCCAATCACCCCGCTGGAGGCGCCGAGCACCATGAAGATTTTGACGATCCCCGATTCACTCATGCCCATGGTGCGCAGGATGGCCACTTCGCCCTCCTTGTCCGTCACCACCATCACCAGCGCAGAGAGGATGTTGAAGGTGGCGACGGCGATGATCAGCACCAGCATCAGCCCCATCATCCGTTTCTCCATGGCGACTGCCTGGAACAGCTCGCCCCGCTCGCGGCGCCAATCCTGCCATAGCAACCCGTCCGGCAACGGTGTTTTGATCACCTCGTCGGCCGCAAACGGATCATCGAGCCAGAGGCGAATGCCACCGACGGTTTCTGTCGGCAGGCGCAGCAGCCGCTGGGCATCACCCAGCGCGATCAACGCAATCTGGTTATCCACGTCGGCGCCGACCCCGAAGATACCGGAGACCGTAAAGAGGCGCTGGGCCGGTACCCGGCCAAACGGGGTGAAGCGGGTCCCTTCGGTCAGGAGCAGACGAACCTGATCGCCGATGGAGACATTGAGGCGGCGTGCCACCCCCTGCCCCAGCACGATGCGGTAGTGACCGGCCTGCAAGGTATCGAGGCGCCCCCCCAGCATCTGGGAGTGCAGGATGTCATCCTTGGGCCAGTGCGCAGGGTCGATCCCCTGCACGCTCACCCCGGTCAGCTGGCCGGGGCTTTGCAGCATCCCTTCGCTGTCGAGCATGGGGGCCGAAGCGACCACATGGGGTAGTTTGGCCAGATCCGGCAAGCCTTGCGGGTCTGCATCAATGCGGCCAGCCTGATTGGTCACCACCACATGGGGGATCACCCCGAGGATGCGCCCTTTGAGCTGCCCTTCGAAACCGTTCATCACCGAAATGACCACCATCAGGGCGGCAACCCCGATGGCGATGCCAAAGGTAGAGAACAGGGAGATAAATGAGACGAAGCGATTGCTGCGCTTCGAGCCGGCATAACGCAGGCCGATGGCCAGCGAAAGGGGCTGAAAAAGTCCGGTCTTCAAGGATATGTACGTTGCCAACAAAATAAGATACCGGATAATAAAGGGAAACCGTCCATGACAACAAGGGATAGCCTCCATGCAGGAACAGTTCTTCAGCGTCACTCATGCCACGCCGGTCAATGTGATCCCCATGCCGGCCGACTTCCACCTCCCCTCGCTGGCGGAGCTGGACGCTGAGCTGCCGGAGCCCTTTCGGATCTCCTCGGCCATTACCTCCATCGATCTGGTGACCACTCGCCTGCTGCGCAACCAGAACGAGTCGATGCACGATCTGATCGAGATCGTCAATCAGCAGTCCCGCAAGATCGACATGATCATGGGCTATGTGCTCTCCGTGCAGGACCATCCGGAGCAGCGCTTCCACACCCTGCGTTTCAGTGCCGGCCAGCTCACCTACCTGCACCCCTATCATGGTCACGGCGATGCGCCGCACCTGCACCAGATAGTGCGCCTCAAGATCTTCCTGCGGGAAGAGGCGGCCGCCATCTACTGCTATGGCCAGGTCAAGCAGCTCGACGGCAGTGAACATGGCACCCATGTGCTGCTCGACTATGTGCGGATCCGCGAAGATGACCGTGAACTGCTGGTACGTGCCAGCCTGCATGTGCAATCCAAACAGCTCAAGCTGCGCGCCCAAGAGCGTCAGCGCTAACCAGAGCGAACGTCAGCGATAGATAACGTCAACGTTAAAAGAATCGAACCATGCCAATGAAACTCCCCGCCTTGCCCGCCAAAGCGGGCCAAAAGATCACGCTCGGCCAGCTGGTCGGCAGCAGCCTCTCGCTGATTGCAGCCCGTCTCACCAGCGAAGCCAAGGGGCCGGTACTGCTTATCACCGCCGATACCCCGAGCGCCCTGCGTCTCGAACAAGAACTGCAATACCTGCTGGCCGACAAGGGCTGCCCGGTATTGCTGTTCCCGGATTGGGAGACCCTGCCCTACGACGCCTTCTCCCCTCATCAGGACATCATCTCCCAGCGGCTCGAGACCCTCTACAAGCTGCCGCAGATGAACAAAGGGGTACTGATTGTCCCCATCTCCACCCTGATGTTGCGCTGTGCCCCCCGGGTCTATCTCGACAAGTACAGCCTGATGGTGAAGGCCGGTCAGCGCCTCAATCTGCAACAACTTAGAGGGCGCTTGGCCGAAGCGGGTTACGTGGCGGTGGATCAGGTGCTGGAGCATGGCGAATTTGCCGCCCGCGGCTCCCTGCTCGATCTCTTCCCGATGGGCAGCAACAGCCCCTATCGCATCGACTTCTTCGATGACGAAGTGGACTCTATCCGCCCGTTCGATCCCGAGACCCAGCGCTCCAGCGAGCCGGTCAAGACGGTCAGCCTGCTGCCTGCCCGGGAGTTCCCCACCGACGAGGCGGCTATCGAGCTGTTTCGCGGCCAGTTCCGCGAACAGTTCGAGCTGTCGCGGGCCGAGGGCTCCGTCTATCAGGAGGTGAGCAAGGGGCGCTGGCCCGCTGGCATCGAATATTATCTGCCGCTCTTCTTCAACCAGACCGCCAGCCTGTTTGACTATCTGCCGGCAGATACCCTGCTGCTCACCGTGGGGGATATCTACCCCGCCGCCCAGCGCTTCTGGAATGATATCGGCCAGCGCTATGAAGACCGGCGTTGGGACAACACCCGCCCGCTGCTGCCACCGGCGCAGCTCTATCTGCCGGTGGAGCAGCTGTTTGCCGCCCTTGGCCAATATGGCGCGGTGCGGCTGCAAGAGGCCGCCACCTCGGGCGATGCCGGTCAACACGATCTGCCCATCTCGGCGCTGCCCGATCTGCAACTCGATCACAGCAAGGAGCAACCCCTGCTGGCGCTCGACCAGTTCCTGCAAAGCTTTGCCGGGCGCACCCTGTTTGCGGTGGAATCCGAAGGGCGGCGGGAAGTGCTGGGCGATCTGCTGGCGCGTATCTCGCTGCAACCCAAGGAGTTCCCCTCCCTCGACGCCTTTATGGCGAGCCCGGATCGCCACGGCCTGCTGGTTGCTCCGCTTGAGCGCGGCTTCCTGTGGCAGGAGGCCGGTCAGGATCCCTTGGCGCTGATCACCGAGACCGAGCTGCTGGGCGGCAAGGTGCGGAGCAAGCGGGCGCGAGAGAAGAGCAAGAACTTAAGCTCCGATGCGGTGATCCGCAATCTCGGCGAGCTGACCCAGGGCCAGCCGGTGGTGCACCTTGATCACGGGGTCGGCCGCTATCTGGGGCTGGAGACCATCGACGCCGGTGGCTTGCCCACCGAGTTTTTGACCCTAGAATATGCCGGCGGCGACAAGCTGTTCGTGCCGGTCACCAGTTTGCACCTTATCAGCCGTTATACCGGATCGGATAACCCGCCCACCCACAAGTTGGGTGGCGAGGCCTGGGTCAAGGCGCGGCGCAAGGCGGCGGAAAAAGTGCGCGACGTGGCGGCCGAATTGCTGGATGTCTACGCCATACGCGCCGCCCGCGCCGGTTTTGCCTTCAAGCATGACAAAGAGGCCTATCGCCAGTTTGCCGCCAGCTTCCCGTTCGAGGAGACCGACGATCAACTCAACGCCATCAATGCGGTGCTGGGGGACATGTGTCAGGCCAAGAGCATGGACCGACTGGTGTGCGGCGACGTGGGCTTCGGCAAGACCGAAGTGGCGATGCGGGCGGCGTTTGTGGCCGTCCATGGCGGCAAGCAGGTCGCCGTGCTGGTGCCCACCACCCTGCTGGCGCAACAGCACTACGACAACTTCCGCGACCGCTTCGCGAACTGGCCGGTGCGGGTTGAGGTGCTGAGCCGCTTCCGCTCAGCCAAAGAGCAAAATGCCGTGATGAAAGAGCTGGCAGAGGGCAAGGTGGACATCATCATCGGCACCCACAAGCTGCTCGGCTCCGAGCTCACCTTCAAGGACTTGGGGCTGCTCATCGTCGATGAGGAGCACAGATTCGGGGTGCGCCAGAAGGAGAAGATCAAGGCACTGCGGGCCGATGTGGATATCCTCACCCTCACCGCCACCCCCATTCCGCGCACCCTCAACATGGCGATGTCTGGCATGCGGGATCTCTCTATCATCGCCACCCCGCCCGCCAAGCGACTCGCCATCAAGACCTTCGTGCGCCAGCATGAACCGGCTGTGGTGCGCGAGGCGGTGCTGCGGGAACTCAAACGCGGCGGTCAGGTCTACTACCTGCACAACGACGTGGAGAGCATCGAGAAGTGCGCCGCCGATCTGGCGGAGCTGGTACCCGAGGCCCGTATCGGCATCGCCCACGGCCAGATGCGCGAGCGCGACCTTGAGCGGATCATGTCCGACTTCTACCACCAGCGCTTCAACCTGCTGGTCTGCACCACCATTATCGAGACCGGTATCGACGTGCCGAGCGCCAACACCATCATCATGGATCGGGCTGATCATCTCGGTCTGGCCCAACTGCACCAGCTGCGGGGCCGGGTTGGCCGCTCTCACCATCAGGCCTATGCCTACCTGCTCACCCCCCATCCCAAGCTGATGACCAAGGATGCGGCGAAGCGGCTGGAGGCGATCGCCTCGCTCGAAGATCTCGGCGCCGGTTTTGCGCTGGCGACCCATGACCTGGAGATCCGAGGCGCGGGCGAACTGCTCGGCGACGACCAGAGCGGCCAGATCGAATCGGTCGGCTTCACCCTCTACATGGAGATGCTGGAGCAGGCGGTCGAAGCGCTGAAAAATGGCAAGGAGCCATCGCTGGAGCAACTGATGAGCCAGCACACCGAGGTGGAGCTGCGCCTGCCTGCACTGCTGCCGGACGACTACATCCCGGACGTCAACATGCGCCTCTCCATGTACAAGCGGATCGCCAGCGCGGCGGACGAGCAGGAGCTGCGCGAGCTGAAAGTGGAGTTGATCGACCGCTTTGGCCTCTTGCCGGAGGCGACCAAAACCCTGCTGGAGCTGGCCGCCTTCCGACAACGTGCCACTGCCCTTGGCATTCGCCGGGTGGAGATGAGCGAGCGCGGAGGCTATCTCGACTTCACCCAGGAGACCAAGGTCAATCCGGCCTATCTGGTCAAACTGCTCTCCAGCCAGCCACGGGTCTACAAGATGGACGGGCCGACCCGGCTGCGTTTCCAGATGCCAACCCAGGATCGCGCCATGCGCCTGAAACTGGTCGATGGCTTGCTGACGGATCTGGCCAACAACAGCCTGTGAGTGTTTGCAACGCTGGCGGCGAGCCAGCACGATAACGCCAACCAAAACGGGAGCCAAATCGGCTCCCGTTTTTTATTCACTCGCGCAAATCAGAGAATTAACCCTGGTTGGCTGGGTCCTCGTGGGCGGAGAACTCGCGCATAAAGGCCTCGGCCCGCTCCACCATCTTGGTCGAGCCCACGAAGTAAGGGGTACGCTGGTGCAGCGCGGTGGGCTGGAGATCCATGATCCGGCCAAAGCCATCGGAGGCCTTACCACCGGCCTGCTCCACCAGAAACGCCATCGGGTTGCACTCATAGAGCAGGCGCAGCTTGCCGTTCGGCGAGTTGGTGCCGGACGGATAGATGTAGATGCCGCCCTTGAGCAGGTTGCGGTGGAAATCGGAGACCAGCGAGCCGATATAGCGGGAGGTGTAGGGTCGGTGGGTCGCCTCGTCGCGCTCCTGACAATATTTCAGGTACTTCTTCACCCCGTCCGGGAACTTGATGTAGTTGCCCTCGTTGATGGAGTAGATCTTGCCCTCTTCCGGGATGCGGATGTTCTCGTGGGAGAGGCAGAAGCAGCCGATGGAAGGATCGTAGGTGAAGCCGTTGACGCCAAAGCCGGTGGTGTAGACCAGCATGGTGGAAGAGCCGTAGACCACATAACCGGCGGCGACCTGACGGTTGCCAGGTTGCAGGAAGTCCTCCAGCGTCACCGGCGAACCCTGCGGGCTCAAACGGCGGTAGATGGAGAAGATGGTCCCGACCGAGACGTTGACGTCGATGTTGGAGGAGCCATCGAGCGGGTCGATCAGCACCACATACTTGGAGTTTTTGGAAAGCGGCGAGTCAAAGGCCACGAAGTCCTCTTCCTCTTCCGAGGCCATGCCGCACACCTCGCCGCGCGCTTCCAGTGCCGCCTTGAAGCGTTCGTTGGCATAGACATCCAGCTTCTGCTGCACCTCGCCCTGTACGTTTTCAGCGCCCATGGAACCGATGATATCCGCCAGCCCCGCCTTGTTGATCTCCCGGTTCACCACCTTGGCAGCAAGGCGGATTGAGCTGAGCAACGAGGTCAGCTCGCCAGTCGCGGTAGGATAATCCGCCTGCTTTTTGACGATGAACTCACCCATGGTGATCATGTTTCGCATTTTTGTTCCTTTAGATCGCATCCGTTGGCGTTGAAAACGTTTGCAGGCATCGGCAAAAAAAATGCCGATCTCCGGCGGCCTTGATTTGTAACCTAATGTAACGTCTGTTTTTTGTTTTTGCAGCGAATTAAGCGGCCTAATAATTAGGCTATTTCAGCTGATTTTATGGTAACTGGCGCCTTTTATACGGTTTCATTCGATAACTTTTGGCCTCTTAATTCGTGGCAATAACCTGCGGCAAGCCACGATCTGACTGGCCTCGAGCCATTTAAAATGGAGTCTGATGGGCCTGCTCATCCTTCAGCCATTGCCTCTTGAGATCCGATCGCCAATCCAGCACACTGATTTCGCTTTGGAAGCAAATAAAACTCAAGGATTATCAATGAACAAGACTCTCATTGCCGGCATGGTAGCCGGACTGTTTGCCCTTCCCGCCTGGGCTGCCCAGGTGCCTGCCGGTACCAAGCTGCTGCCGGATGCCCAACAAATCTACGTGACCAATATCGGCACCGAGCCCACCACCATCGACCCCCAGCTGGTGGAAGAGAGTGCCGGTAGCGAGATCGTCAACGATCTGTTTGAAGGGCTCTACGTACTGGATGGCAAAGGCAAGACCCAGCCCGCTGGCGCTGTCAGCTACGAGGTCGACAAGACCGGTACCGTCTACACCTTCAAGCTGAGGCCCGAGGCCAAATGGTCTAACGGTGAACCGGTCACCGCCGCCGATTATGTCTACGGCTGGCAACGGGCAGCCGATCCCAAGACAGCCTCCAACTACGCCTGGTTTATCGAGTTGACCGGTGTGGTCAATGCTGGCGAGGTGATCCAGGGCAAGAAGAACCCGTCAGAGCTCGGGATCAAGGCGCTGGATGACTACACCCTGCAGGTGACCCTGAAAAATCCGGTTCCCTTCTTCCTGAAGACGCTGGCGCACTACACCACGTTCCCGGCCCCCAAGGCCACCATTGAAAAATTCGGCAAGGAGTGGGTCAAACCGGGCAACATCGTCTCCAACGGCGCGTTCGTGCTCAAGGAGTGGACCCCCAACGAGCGGCTGAGTGTCGAGCGCAATACCCACTACTGGGACAACCAGCACACCGTCCTGAACAAGGTGGTCTATCTGGAGATCGTCTCCGAAACCGCCGCTTACAACCGCTACCGCACCGGCGAGCTGCACTACACCACCTATCCGCTGGAGCAGTACAAGCACATCAAAAGCCAGAGCCCGCAAGATCTGGTCAGCGCCCCCATGCTCGCCACCTATTACTATGTGTTCAATGTGAACCGCAAACCGTTCGATGATCCGAAAGTGCGCAAGGCGCTCTCGCTGGCCCTCGACCGGGAGACCATCACCGACAAGATCCTGGGACAAGGGCAACTACCCGCCTTCAGCCTGACCCCACCGAGTGTCGATGGTTTTGACCTGAAAAAACCGGCCAGTCAGCAGCAGAGCAAAGAGGAGCGGATCAAGCAGGCCAAAGCCCTGTTGGCCGAAGCGGGTTATGGCCCGGACAAACCGCTCAGCGTGGATATCCTCTACAACACCAACGAGAGCCACAAAAAGATCGCGCTGGCCGTCTCCTCCATGTGGAAACACAACCTGGGGGTCACTGCCACCCTCAACAACATGGAGTGGAAAACCATGGTCTCGGCACTCAACGAGGGGGATTTCGGGGTGAGCCGCTACTCCTGGAACGGGGACTATAACGATGCCTCCACCTTCCTCGATATCCTGACCTCCAGCAGCAGCGCCAACAGCGGCAAGTGGTTCAACAAGGAGTACGATGCCCTGCTGGCCAAGGCCCACGACTCGCAGGACGCTGCCGAGCGCAATCAGCTCTACCAGCAGGCAGAAGCACTGATCGAGGCTGACGCCCCTATCGCGCCGCTCTACTTCTACGTCAAATCGCGACTGCTCAAACCGTTCGTCAAGGGTTATCCCTATGAGAGCCCGCAAGACATCGTCTATAGCCGGGACCTCTATCTGGTCGCCCAATAGACACTGACTGCACAGACCAGCCAGATTTTGACGCCGCCATTGTTTTAGTTACAGCCGAAGGGGCTAGCTCAAGTCCAGACAATCTGAGTGAGACCACGGATATCTACAACAAGGAAACTCCAGAGCCACCTTCTGAACGACAAAACCCCCGATACAGCGTATCGGGGGTTTTGAGGTACAAAACACAAGCTAAAATGGGTAACCCGATTTCAGCCTCTAGATAAGGCTACATTGCACTTGATAGCTTGGCTCAACTGGCCCAAGTGATTATGTGATCAATCCACTCACCAGCCTGCTCCTCGTGAACCACTTTGCCACGCACGGATTGACCCGCCTGATGCATGGCGGAGCGACTGCCGGTCAGCAGCGGATGCCACTCTGGCAGAGTATCCCCGTCAGCCAGTAAACGATAGGCGCAGGTAGAGGGGAGCCAATCATATTCGGCAATCTTGTCGTGAGTGATCTGCAGACAGTCAGGCTCTTTTTTGAAGCGATTAAGATAATCGGAACACTGGCAGGTCTTGGTATTGAGCAGGTTACAAGCCACATTGGTAAAAACCAGCTCATCTGTATCTTCATCAATGAGCTTGTTAAGGCAACATTTGCCGCAACCATCGCAGAGGGATTCCCACTCGGATTCAGTCATCTGCTGCAGACTCTTGGTCTGCCAAAAGGAGGATTGCATCATACCGCTCACTTAATATACCTGATGAAACGCGTGGTTATACCTATTGTTATCCCGAATTTCAAGGTTGGCATTGTCCACGGAGTTCTTTAGCAATAAAACCAGACATAAAAAAACCGGCGCCTTGGCGCCGGTTTTTGCTCACTGCGTCTCGATTACAGAGAAGCGGTGAAGGTACGGGTGATGACGTCTTGCTGTTGCTCTTTGGTCAAAGAGTTGAAGCGAACGGCATAACCGGATACGCGGATGGTCAACTGCGGATATTTCTCCGGGTTTTCCATGGCGTCCAGCAGCATTTCACGGTTCATCACGTTCACGTTCAGGTGCTGACCACCTTCCAGGTTGGACTCGTGATGGAAGTAACCGTCCATCAGGCCAGCCAGGTTGGCTTTCTGGGCTTCCATATCTTTACCCAGTGCGTTCGGAACGATGGAGAAGGTATAGGAGATACCATCTTTAGCGTAAGCGAACGGCAGCTTGGCGACGGAAGTCAGGGAAGCAACTGCACCCTTCTGGTCACGACCGTGCATCGGGTTGGCACCCGGGCCGAACGGAGCACCTGAACGGCGGCCATCCGGAGTGTTACCGGTCTTCTTGCCATATACCACGTTAGAGGTGATGGTCAGAACAGACTGGGTAGCAACAGCACCACGGTAGGTGTTCAGCTTCTGAATTTTCTTCATGAAGCGCTCAACCAGATCACAGGCGATGTCATCGACGCGAGCGTCGTTGTTACCGAACTGCGGGTATTCACCGTCGATTTCGAAGTCGATGGCAACGCCATCTTCGTCACGAACCGGCTTGACCTTGGCGTACTTGATAGCAGACAGGGAGTCAGCGGCTACGGACAGACCCGCGATACCACACGCCATGGTGCGATATACGTCACGGTCGTGCAGCGCCATCAGAGAGGCTTCGTAGCTGTACTTGTCGTGCATGTAGTGGATGATGTTCAGTGCAGCAACGTACTGCTTGGCCAGCCAATCCATGAAGCTATCCAGACGAGACATGACATCGTCATAGTCCAGGAACTCGGAGGTCACCTTGTCAGTTTTAGGACCGACCTGGATCTTGAGCTTCTCGTCGATACCGCCGTTGATTGCATACAGCATGGTCTTGGCCAGGTTGGCACGAGCACCGAAGAACTGCATCTGCTTACCAATCACCATCGGGGACACACAGCAAGCGATGGCGTAGTCATCGTTGTTGAAGTCCGGACGCATCAGGTCATCGTTCTCGTACTGTACAGAAGAGGTCTCGATGGATACCTTGGCGCAGTACTTCTTGAAACCGACCGGCAGCTTCTCGGACCACAGGATGGTCAGGTTCGGCTCAGGGGACGGGCCCATGGTGTACAGGGTGTTCAGCATACGGAAGCTGTTCTTGGTGACCAGGGTACGGCCATCAACGCCCATACCGGCCAGAGTCTCGGTCGCCCACATCGGGTCGCCGGAGAACAGTGAATCGTATTCCGGGGTACGCAGGAAGCGAACCATACGCAGCTTCATGACCATGTGGTCCATCAGCTCCTGGGCTTCTTGCTCGGTGATCAGGCCTTTCTTCAGGTCACGCTCGATGTACACGTCCAGGAAGCTGGAGGTACGACCGAAGGACATGGCGGCACCGTTCTGGGACTTGACTGCCGCCAGGTAGGCGAAGTAGGTCCACTGTACGGCTTCTTTGGCGTTCTTGGCTGGTACGGAGATATCGCAACCGTACTTGGCAGCCATCACCTTCATCTGTGCCAGGGCACGGTGCTGCTCGGAGATCTCTTCGCGCAGACGGATGGTGGCTTCCAGGTTTACACCGTTTTCCAGGTCAGCTTGCAGGGACTTGAACTGGGCCAGTTTGTCGGCCATCAGGAAGTCGATACCGTACAGAGCGACACGACGGTAGTCACCGATGATACGGCCACGGCCGTAGGCATCCGGCAGACCGGTGATAACACCAGACTTGCGGCAGTTCAGGATGTCTTTGGTGTAAACGTCAAACACGCCCTGGTTGTGAGTCTTGCGGTACTCGGTGAAGATCTTCTCGACCATCGGGTCCAGTTGACGACCGTACACTTCGCAAGAAGTCTTGACCATCTTGATACCGCCGTTGGCGATGATGGCGCGCTTCAGCGGCTTGTCAGTCTGCAGACCAACGATCTGCTCCAGGCTCTGATCGATATAACCGGCATCGTGTGCGGTAATGGTGGAGGGCAGGTCAGTATCAAAATCGACCGGCGCATGAGTGCGGTTCTCGATTTTGATCCCTTCCATGACCTTGTCCCACAGCTTGGTGGTTGCTTCGGTCGCGCCAGCCAGGAAGGACTCGTCACCTTCATACGGGGTGTAGTTCTTCTGGATGAAGTCACGGGTGTTGACAGAGGTCTGCCATTCACCGGCCGCGAAGCCTTCCCATGCTTTTTGGAACTGTTCGTTAAGTTCTGCCATTTTTCATTACCTCACACGGTATTGATGTAGTATCCCGAAATCATCCTTAATGATGACGACGGAAGATAAACCAGTAAGTCAGACCAACCATCACGCCACCACCGATGATATTGCCGATGGTAACAGGGATGAGGTTGTGTAGGACGAAGTTGGATACGGTCAGGTCAGCAAAGGTTGCCGGATCCTGGCCGATGGCCTGCCAAAATTCCGGACTAGCCACGCTGTGGATAGCGATACCAACCGGAATCATAAACATGTTTGCGATGCTGTGCTCGAAACCTGCTGCAACGAACATGGCAACCGGCAGCAGCATGACCACTACCTTGTCAGTCGCGCTGCGGGCACCGAAGGCCATCCAGGCAGCAAGACACACCATCAGGTTACAGAGGATACCCAGCGCCACCGCTTCGAAGAAGGTGTGGTGAATTTTGTGTTGGGCCACTTTCAGGGCATTGAGGCCCCACTGACCATCCGCCGCGGTGTATTCCGCCGACATGATGATGAGGCCAACCATCAGCAGACCACCGATCAGGTTACCGAAGTAAACCAGACCCCAGTTCTTGAGCAGTTGTGCCCAGCTGATGCGATTGGCGGCCTTGGCCACCAGCGTCAGGGTGGTGGAGGTGAACAGCTCGGCACCGAGCAGCACACACAGAATAAGACCGAGGGAGAAACAGAGACCACCAACCAGCTTGGCCATGCCCCAGGACATAGAGCCGGAACCGGTCGTGACTGTGATGTAGAAGATAAACGCGATGGCGATGAAAGCGCCTGCGGTGATGGCCAGTGGAATGACCTTGTATGCCGGCTTGGTAGCCTTGGCATAGGTGATGTCTTCAGCCAGTGCAGCGATGGCTTCGGGCTTGAGACAATCGAATGGGGATTCAGCTTTCAATTATTTTCTACCTGAATGTTTTGCCTGTTGAAATCATAACAAAGGCCCAAATGGCCAAAATTGACATTGATCAAGTTTATCAGACTGCGAATGTAATTTTACTACAAATATTTTAGTGCAACGGCTGCGCCAGTTTACACCAGGTTTCAGCTGAAACAGAAATGCCACGTTTTTAATACAATGATTTTAAAGAATTTATTGGCATGCACGTAAAGCAGGTATTGGCAAGATATCTTTGCAGTCCGGTTGCACATCCCCTGCCCTGTCATCAACCCCATTAGGGGTATTTTTTGTTTTTTATTTCATCTTTGAATAACAAACCCGTGCCTTGCCGCACGATAAACAGAAGGGGCCACACGGCCCCTTCCTTTACAGCAACGATCACGCCCAGTGATGGGCTCGCTTGGCTTTTTGCAGCTTCTCGTAGGCCGCCAGCAGCTTCTGGTGCAGCGGGAACTGGGAGAGCGACAGGTCGGCCGCCTCCAGCCCGTGGAAGCGCGCTTCGCCGCTGGCGTTGGCCCATGCCTGGGCCAGGGTCTCTTCGCCATACATGCGGGTGAAGACGGCGCGATACTGCTCCGGATCCCGCTCCTCGTCGAGGAACAACTCGACGCAGGCGCGCAGGGCGCGGTAGTAGCTGGCTCGCTCGGCAGTGAACACCGACTGGTTGAACTCCATGGTCCAGTCGATGAGATCCATCGCCGTCTCCAGCTCACCGGCGGCCAGCGCCAGCATGGCTTTGAGCTCGCCAACGCGCAGGGTGTGCAGCGCTGTGCCCTTGGCGGCGGCGATGCCCAGCAGCTCGCGGACACGGGTACGCTCATCGTGCCCCTCTTCATCCAGTTGATCAAACAACGCCATGTACTGCTCGGCATCCCACTCCAGTGATGGCAGCGCCAGGATCACTTCACGCAGGTTGGCGCCCATATTGTTGTTGGCCAGCAGCAGATCTTCGGCCGGATAGATGTCGGACATGCCCGGTACCAGAATGCGGCAAGCATAGACCCCCAGATGCTCGTAGTCGGCGATATAGACCGGCTGCTCCAGCTCGTGGAAGATGCCGATCAGGTGATCGAACTCCTCCTGCGAGGTGCCACGAAAATCCCAGTCGGCAAACTCGAAGTCCGCATCCTGCTTGAACAGATCCCAGCTGATAAGGCCCGAGGAGTCGATGAAGTGGGTCTCGAGGTTGTGGTGATCCGCTACCTGCTCGTTGTCGAATGACGGCGGAACGAACACGTCGAGATCCTTGAGACCACGGCCCTGCAGCAGCTCGGTGACGGTACGCTCGAAGGCCACTTCGAAGCGCGGATGGGCACCGAAGGAGGCAAAGCAGGTGCCATTGCTCGGGTTGAGCAGCACCACGCAGATGACCGGATAGCGGCCACCCAGAGAGGCATCGAAGCTGTAAATGGGGAATCCTTCAGCTTCCAGCGCGGCGATGGAGGCGGCGATCCCCGGATAACGGGCAATCACCTCGTCCGGGATCAGCGGCAGGCTCAGGGCTTCGGCGATGATCCTGTTCTTCACGTGGCGCTCGAACACTTCGGAGAGCGCCTGGGTGCGCGCTTCGGTGTGGGTGTTACCGGCGCTCATGCCGTTGGAGACATAGAGGTTGCCGATGATGTTCATCGGGATATAGACGGTCTGGTGGTCAGACTGGCGCTCGAACGGCAGCGCGACGATACCGCGCTCCTCGTTGTTTGACTGCAGATCCACCAGCATGTCGGCTGTCACTTCGCCGTCCGGGTTGTAGAACTTGCGGGTGAAGCTGTCGAGCAGACCGGCCGGGAACTGGTCACCCTCGATGGGGAACCACTTCTCGTTCGGGTAGTGAACGAAATCACCGTTGGCAACCTGCTCGCCCAGATAGAAGTCGGCGAAGAAGTAGTTGGTGGAGAGACGCTCGAAATATTCGCCAAGGGCGGAGGCGAGTGCTGCCTTCTTGCTGGCACCCTTGCCGTTGGTGAAGCAGAGGGCGCACTCCTTGTCCCGAATATGCACCGACCAGACGTTCGGCACGGGATTGAGCCAGGAGGCCTCTTCGATATCAAACCCCAAGGCTTGCAGCTTGGTCTGGAAGCGTTCAATGGAGTCTTCCAGCGCCGCGTCCTTGCCGGGAATAAACGTGTGGTCAGTCATCACAATATCCTGATTTTTATTGGCTCATGTTCGGCCGCAGATAATAGCAGGGGTCGGCGGCTTTGGCAGGACAAAAATCAGCAAACAGGGATGAGTCGCACGGTGAGAAACCGGCTTGTCCCCTCTCCCCCGCCACAAACAGAGCGGGCCCGGGGGTTACCCGGGCCCGCTGGTTACGCGACGCGAGAAACCGTCAGAGCTGCTTGCCCTGGCTGGCGATCACCTGGCTGTACCAGTGGAAGCTCGCTTTCTTGATCCGGCGAAGGGAGCCCCCCTGCTCGTCACGCTCCACATAGACGAAGCCGTAACGCTTCTGATAGCCATTGAGCCAGCTCAGGATGTCGGTGAACGACCAGGCGCAGTAGCCGAGCAGCTCGACGCCATCCTGCATCGCCTCCTGGCACGCCTTGACGTGGCTGCGCAGATAATCGATGCGGTACTCATCGTTCACCTTGTCGCCCGCCTCCAGCTTGTCGAACTCGCCGAGGCCGTTCTCGGTGATCATCAGCGGCAGACCATAGCGGGAAGAGAGGCGACGCAGGGCGATACGCATCCCGGTCGGATCGATGGCCCAGTCCCAGTTGCTAGTCTCCAGGTGCGGGTTGGGCGCCGTCTTGTAAAGACCCGGAATGCCGCTCGATGGCGTGGTGCCCTTCTTGCCGGTGGTGTTGATCCGCTGCAGGGTCTGACCGCCCAAGGGGTTATCGGTATAGGTCAGGGTGTAGTAGTAGTTGACGCCGATGTAGTCGGGCGTCCCCTCGCGCAGCAGCTCCAAATCGCCCGGCAGGATCTCCGGCGCCTCGCCGTTTTCCCGCAAGTAAGCGAGCGCCGCCTGGGGATAACGGCCAAAGCAGTAGGCATCCAGCCACCAGAGGTTGTTGAACTCCTCGGCGTTCTCATAGGCCAGCATATCTTTCGGGTCGCACGACGCCGGATAGGCAGGGGAATAGGCAAAGCTCGGGCCAATGAGGCCGTTCGGCACGTGCTGGCGAAACGCCTTGATCACCCGGGCGTTGGCCAGAAATGCGATATGGTTGGCGGCGAAGAAGCGCTTGCGATCCTGCACTGCGGGCGGATGGGTGCCGAGCTGATAGGCGTTGGTCAGGTTGTAGTTCTGCTCGTTGAGCGACACCCAGTATTTCACCTTGCCGGCAAAGCGCTGATAGAGGGTCACGCAGTAGCGCTCGAAATCGGCGATGATCCGTCGATCTTCCCAGCCGCCGTATTCATCTTGCAGCGCCTGCGGCAGATCCCAGTGATAAAGGGTCAGTACCGGCTCTATCTGATGCGCCAGCAGGGTATCGATGAGTTTCTCGTAGAAGGCAAGACCCGCCTCGTTCACCTCCCCCCGACCGGTGGGGTAGATGCGCGGCCAGCTCACCGAGAAACGGTAGGCCTTGAGCCCCATCTCGGCCATCAGCGCCACGTCCTCTTCCATACGGTGGTAGTGATCCACCGCCACATCGCCGTTGCTCCCCTCAAAGGTCTTGCCCGGCAGCTTGGTGAAGAGATCCCACACCGAGGGCCCCTTGCCATCGGCATTCCAGCCCCCCTCCACCTGATAGGCGGCGGAGGCTGCGCCCCACAGAAAATCGCTCGGGAAGTCGTTGAACTTGTGGTGATGCATCTGGTGTTGCTCCTTCTGCGCTGATGGTGTCAGCCATCTCTGATAACTTAGCTCCCCCAAGTTGGGGCGCCCGAAATGAATTGGCATCAGCATCCAACACTTCTAAAATTCCGTCCAATGACAAATATGACCACTCAACATTCCCAACAGGAATAAAAGGAGCCCTGATGGAGCTACGGGATCTGAAAGCCTTCGTCACTCTGGGGGAGGTATTGCACTTTGGCCAGGCGGCGGTGCGCCAGCATGTTACCCAGTCGGCCCTGAGCAAACAGATAAGGCGGCTGGAGGAGGAGCTGGGCGGCGAGCTGTTCGAGCGCAACGCCAGCAGCACTCGCCTGACCGGACTGGGCAGGGCACTGTATGAGGATGCCCGCGCGGTGGTCATCCAGAGCGAGCAGCTCTCGCGCACCGCCCGCGACGTGCTGGCGGGCAACGTCGGCACCCTGCGCATCGGCTTTGGCGTGGCCACCAAGATCCTGGTGCCCGCCGCCATCGCCCGCTTTCGTGCCGAGCGACCGCAGGTGACCATAGAGCTCAACGATCTCTCCACCCACCACCAGCTACTGGCGCTCAGTGAAGGCAAGCTGGATCTGGGTTTTTGCCGCCTGCCCGCCCCCAAGGGGTGGCACGCCCTGCCGGTGGTCGAAGCCCACTTTGTCGCCGTGCTGCCCGCCAGCTACCGCGATGTGAGGGAATTGGCCGATCTGGTGGACAAGCCGCTGGCGATCCTGCGCCGGGACAAGGCGCCATCGTTTTACGATCATCTGATGAACTATCTGGCCCAGAGCGGGCTGCGCTTTCGTGATATCCAGTACGTCAACGACTTCGCCGCCGGGGTCGCCACCGCAGCCGCGGAGATCGCCTGGACCCTGGTCCCCTCCTCCACCACTATAGAGCACCCGGATGTGCTCACCCTGCCCCTGAGAGATGGCGAAGCCTGCTGGACCATAGGGCTTATTCGTCCACCCCACAGCAAGGGGCCCTTGATCGACGCCTTCTGGGCAACCATCGTCGATATGACGCCGAACTAGACACATCGCTAACAAACAGCAGATGGCAGCTGCGCATCAACGATAGCGCGCTTCGATCCACGCCAACTCACCACTTTGCCGTAGCTGTTGCAGGGCCCGGTTGAACTCGGTTATCCGGGTATTAAAACGGGAATGTTTGCCGATGCAGAGGTTGAACGGAGTCGAGGCGAGCCGCAGTGGCACCTCGACCACCAGCCCGGACAACCCCAGCTGGTTGAGTTTGAAGCGTGCGACCAGTGGATCGGTCACCATCAGATCGCCCCGACCCGCCGCCAGCATTTTAAAGACGTTATCGACGTTGATGGTGTGATGAACGGTAAAGCCGGCCAGATTCTCCTTGCCCCAGCCGTTGCCCAGATAGTCGAGAAAGGTGAACGTCTTGAGGTCGCCCAAGCCTCTGGCTCGCTGAAATTCCGCCATCCGGGGGTGACCAAGCTGAGTAAATATCGTCATGATCGTCGATGTGACTGGCTCATCCACCATCAGGGTATAAGTGCGCCGCTCCAGTGTGGCGACAGTCACGAAGCCATCTGCCTGCGCCATCAGCACCATTTTTTGCGCCCGTTGCCACGGATAGCCTTCGTGGCGCACCCGCAGCCCCATCTGCCCTGCCACCCGATCCATCACATCGATCATCAGTCCGCGCATCTTGCCCTGCTCGTCACGCCACGAATATGGAGCAAAGTCGTCAAAATAAGCCATTTTCAACTCGGGAGCTGGCGCTGCCAAGGCACTCTGCCACATCAACAACCCCCACAGGATTGCGCTCCCCAGACTGACTCTCATGGCCGCGACTCCATCCACCTCTGTCCACTCTGAGCCTAGTGCAAAGCAGGCTGCGGCAAGGTTCAGGATCCAGTGGAAAAAGAGAGGGGAAGCAGTAGCTTCCCCTCTCTCGTTCGTTTGTCAGCACGCCACCTTATCGATGGCGGTCACGGCTTGCGCAGATTACGCCAGCTCGGCCCGCAGCGCCTTGGTGGCATTGACCATCACCTTGAGCGCGGCCTCCGTCTCTTCCCAGCCGCGGGTCTTGAGGCCGCAATCCGGATTGACCCACAGCCGCTCGGCCGGGATCTGTTTGGCCGCCTTGCGCAGCAACCCCTCAATCCAGCTCTGACTCGGCACGTTCGGTGAGTGAATGTCATAGACACCCGGGCCAATCTCGTTGGGGTAGTTGAAGCGCTCGAACGCTTCGAGCAACTGCATCTGGCTGCGGCTGGTCTCGATGGTGATCACGTCCGCATCCAGCGCCGCCACCGCCTCGATGATGAGGTTGAAGTCGCTGTAGCACATGTGGGTATGGATCTGGGTGCTGTCCGCCACTGGGCTGGCGCTAAGACGGAAGGCGCGCACCGCCCAGTCGAGATAAGCCTGATGATCCTGTTTGCGCAGCGGCAGCCCTTCGCGGATCGCCGGTTCGTCGATCTGGATGATCTTGATGCCAGCGGCTTCCAAGTCAGCCACCTCGTCGCGAATGGCTAGGCCAATCTGCAGGGCGGACTGCTCGCGGCTCACGTCTTCGCGCGGGAAGGACCAGCAGAGGATGGTCACCGGGCCCGTCAGCATCCCCTTCACCGGCTTGTCGGTCAGGCTCTGGGCAAACTGGGTCCACGCCAGCGTCATGGGGGTCGGGCGGTCGATATCGCGGGTGATCACCGGCGGCTTGACACAGCGGGAGCCATAGCTCTGTACCCAACCGAAGCGGGTGATGGCAAAGCCGTCCAGCAGCTCACCGAAATACTCCACCATATCGTTGCGCTCGGCCTCGCCATGCACCAGCACGTCCAGCCCGATCGCCTCCTGACGTTCGATGGCATCGCGGATCTCCGCCTTAATGCCCGCCTCGTAGGCGCTGTCGTCGATGCGACCGGCGCGCCAATCCTGACGCAATACCCGGATCTGCGAGGTCTGCGGGAAGGACCCGATGGTGGTGGTGGGCAGCAGCGGCAGTTTGAGATCCGAGCGCTGCAGCTCGGCCCTGACCGGATAGGGGCTATGGCGATCAAAATCGCTGTTGGTAAGGCTGGCCAGACGGGATTGCACCGCACGCTTGTGGACGCGGCTGTCGGACTCCCGATCGACGATGGGCTGGCTGTAGGCGGTGATCTTGTCGAGCTCGCCGCCATCCAGATACTCTCTGAGCAGCCCCAGCTCGAAACATTTTTGCAAGGCGAAGGCGAACCAGCTGCGGGTCTGGGGATCCAGATCCAGTTCGAGGGTCAAATCCACCGGACTGTGCAGCAGGGAGCAGGAGGAGGCCACCCAGAGCCGCTCGCCGAGTTTGGCTTTCAGCGCCTTCAGGGTCGGCGCCAGCTTGGCCAGATTGGCGCGCCAGACGTTGCGGCCGTTGATCACCCCGGCGGAGATGACCCACTGGGCGGGCAGATGCGGCACCAGGGTCTCCAGCTGTTCGGGGGCGGCCACCAGATCCAGATGCAGGCCATCCACTTTCAGGCTGGTGATGATGTCGCGCTGATGAGCCACCGAGCCGAAATAGGTGGTGAGCAGCAGCTTGCAGGGGCCCGCGAGGCGCTCGTAGGCGTTGAGATAGGCCAGCCGCCACTCGTCCGGCAAGTCCAGCGTCAGCGCAGGTTCGTCGATCTGTACCCACTCCACTCCTTGCGCGGCCAGTTTCGCCAGGATCTCCTGATAGACAATCAGCAGGCGATCGAGCAGTTCAAGGCGAGAGAAGCCGCTCTCTTTCTCCTTGCCAAGCCAGAGGTAGGAGACCGGCCCCAGCAGCACTGCCTTGACCGGCAGCCCCAGCGCTTTGGCCTCTTCCACCTCGTCAAACAGCTGGCTCCAGCCCAACTTGAAGCGCTGGTCGCGGCTGAACTCCGGCACCAGATAGTGGTAGTTGGTGTTGAACCATTTGGTCATCTCGGCAGCGGCGGCAGCTGGGCCAGTCGGCGCACGACCACGGGCCACCCGGAACAGGGTGTCGAGATCGGTCTCGCCATGACGGTGACGGGCAGGCACCGCATCCACCAGCAGGCTGGTGCCGAGCACCTGATCGTACCAGGCAAAATCCCCCACCGGCAGCAGATTGACCCCGGCAGCATATTGGGCCTGCCAGTGGCGCTCACGCAGCGTCTTGCCCACGGCAACGAGTTCGGCCTGAGTGGTCTCGCCACGCCAGTAGGATTCGAGGGCAAATTTCAGCTCGCGCTTGGCGCCGATACGGGGGAAGCCCAGGGTGTGTGCGCGTGTCATAGGTTCATTTCCTTATGCTCATTCATCTGATGGGAAACTGGATGATTTAGCCATCCAGATGTTTACACATCCAAAATGACAAGATAAGGTGACGCTGGCTATTGAATCCTCTTCAACTGGCTCTCAAATAATCCTCAACTGACCGCCGGTAAGGTTCACCGCGAGGATACAGAGGCCCGTTTTTACAAGAGTTAAGAAGCGCAGGTGCAAGAAGCACAGGAGTAAGAAGGCAGGATCAAGGCGCGCAGGAGGCTAACAGCAAAGCCATGCCATCGCTGCCAGCAACATCAGCACCATACGCAATCTCACAAGGAGCCATCTTATGGCAGTGCCAAGCAATTCAGGGATAGAGATCAAACACTTGAAAACAATGACCGCGCTGGCCGAGCAGGGCTCGCTGGCCGGTGCGGCGCTGACCCTCAACCTCACCCAGTCCGCTCTCTCCCACCAGCTCAAAGAGCTGGAGACCCGCCTCAATCTGGAGCTCTACCTGCGCAAAAGCCGCCCGCTGGTGCTGACCGCGGCAGGTAGCCAGCTGCTCGCCCTCGCCCGTCAGGTGTTGCCCGCCCTGGCCCAGACCGAGAAGCAGTTGCAGGCCCTGCAGAGCGGCGATGCGGGCAGGCTGCATCTGGCGCTCGATTGCCACAGCTGCATTCAGTGGCTGCTGCCACTGTTGCCCGAGTTTCGCCGCCAGTGGCCGGGGGTGGATCTGGAGGTGGAGTCGGTACCGGGCTTTGATGCCATCAATGCCCTGCTCGGCGGCCAGCTCGACCTGCTGCTCACCTCGGACGTGCAGGCCCGCGGCGATCTTCATTTCGAGCCGCTGTTTGCCTTTGATCTGACTCTGGTGATGGCGCCGGATCACCCCCTCTGCCACCAGAGCCGTATCGAGCCAGGCGATCTGGGGCCGGAGGTGCTGCTGGTCTATCCGGTGGAGCGCAGCCGCATGGATATCTTCAGCCGCTTTTTGCAACCCGCCGGGGTGGAGCCCGCCCGCTGCAAGCCGGTGGACAACACCTCGGTGATGCTGCAGATGGCCGCCGCTGGCCTTGGCGTCGCCGCCCTGCCACGCTGGGCCAGCGACGAGTTTGTCAGACAGGGGATGCTCTGCGCCCGCCCCCTTGGTAGCGGTATTCGTCGCCATATGTACGGCGCGGTGCGGGCCGCCGATCGGGATCAAGCCTGCCTGCAGAGCCTGTTCGCACGCATTCGCGGCAAGATGGGGGATGGTTGGAGCGAGGAATAAATCACAGGAGTGGCAGGCAATGCTGGCCTGACAAGGGGCAGATCAGTATCCTGATACTTTAATTTTGCTTAACGGTAGCCGCCATGTCTCAAGTCGATCTCAATCTCTTTCGCGTCCTTGATGCCGTGATCCGCTATGGCGGCGTCACCACGGCGGCCGAGATGATGGAGATGACCCCCTCCGCCATCAGTCAGGCCATCAGCCGTCTGACTGCACTGGTGGGCGAGCCGCTGTTTGTGCGACAGGGGCGCGGCATTACCCCCACGGCGCGGGCGCTGAGCCTGCACCACGAGATCATGGTGCCGCTGCACGACATGGAGCGCAGCCTGCAACGCACCGATCTCTTTGACCCCCATACCAGCCGACGCACCTTCCGCATCGCGGGAGTGCCCGATATCGACATCTTCTTCCTGCCCGAACTCAACCACCTGCTGCAGACCCAGGCCCCCAACTGCCAGCTGGAGTGGAATACCCAGGTGCAGGACGAAGCCCTGCGCCAGAACAGCCTCTATCTGCACAGCGTGGATCTGGTGCTGGCGACCAAGCCGATGGCAGAGCAGGGGATCGAAAACGAGCAGATCATGTCGCAAGCCCTGCGCATCGCCTGCCGAAAGGATCACCCGAGGATCCGCCAGGCCCCCGACATGACCGCCTTCTTCAACGAGAAACATGTGGTGTTGCAGGCCAGACGGCTCGACAACCTGCTGCTCAACACCCTGACCAAGGCGCCGCTGCCCCCGCGCCAGATCGCCTACGAGAGCGACTCCCTGCTCACGGCCCTTCATCTGGTGAGTCGTACCGACTGGCTCTGCGTCGCCAGCCAGTGGCACATGGACATGCTGGGCCATACCCTGGACCTGGCCAGCTACCCCCTCCCCTGGCTCTCGGAGGATTGCCCGGTCTACATGAGCTGGCACAAGAGTTCCAATCAGGATGCGGGACTGAACTGGCTCAAGCAGCAGGTGCGAACCGTCTGCTCGATTTAAGCCGACTTAACGGTGAGCAACAGCCAGCACGGATCCTCGTCCTGACGGCGGCCCAACTGGCCCTCAGACCGACAGCGTCGTGCCGAAATAGCTGCGCAGCGCCTCCACCACCCGCCGCACCTTCTCCGGGATCTCCCGCTGCGGCGTGATGGCGTGGATCTCCATCGACGCGACCCGAAAACCGGGCAGCAGTTCGAGCAGACGCCCATGCGCCAGATCCTCACTGATTTCGCCTTCCGGCTGCAGCGAGATCCCCTGCCCCGCCAGTGCAAACTGGCGCAGGGGCAACACGTTGTTGCAGAGCACCTTGGGCTTGAACCTCACCCTGTGTTCCCCCCCTTTTTCATCCAGCAGCAGCAAGCCGCTGCCCAGCATCTCGCCACATAGCCAATCGTGGGTCGCCAGATCGGTGGGGGTGCGCGGCGTTCCCTTGCGCGTCAGATAGGCGGGCGCGGCGCACAGCAGCATCCGGGTCTGGCCCAGCTTGCGGGCCACCAGGGTCGAGTCAGGCAAGCTGCCAACCCGCAGCGCCACATCGATCCGCTCGGCAATCAGATCCCGTTTCTCGTCGTCGGCGATGATCTGGATGGTGAGGCCGGGGTGGGCCTGCAACAGCGGCGAGAGCGCCAGTGCCAGCGGCTGGCCCGCCATGCCCACCGGCGCGGTGATCCGCACTTCACCGAGCAGAGTATCGCGCACCTCCGAGAGGCGCAGCTCGGTCTCGCTCAGGGTCTGCTGCAACACCCGGCACCCTTGCCACACCACCTCCCCCGCCTCGGTCAGACTGAGCCGTCGGGTAGAGCGATGGAGCAGGGTCAGCCCGAGCAGGTTCTCCAGCTGGCTGATATGCTGACTGACAGCAGAGGGGGTCATGCCGAGAGATTTGGCCGCCCCGGTCATGCTGCCCGCCTCCACCACGGCGGCGAAGATGGCGTAACGTCTGAGCTGTTCCATTATTAAATCCAGCTTATAAGTGAATGCATTTTTGCGGTGATTATTAAATCACATCCGGGGGAGTAGGATAGCCCCATTCCAACAGTGAAGGAGAGTTTCCCATGAAGATTGCCCTGATCGGTGCCAGCGGTTTTGTCGGTTCAGCCATCCTGAACGAGGCCGTCAGCCGCGGCCATCACGTCACCGCCATCGTCCGCGATGTCAGCAAGGTGGCCGCCCATCCGCAGGTCACTGCCGTGGCGGTGGATGCCCAGAACCCTCAGGCGCTGGCCGAGGTGCTCAAGGGGCATGATCGGGTGATCAGCGCCTACAACCCGGGCTGGAGTGCGCCGGATATCTACGACCAGTACCTCAAAGGGGCCAGCGCCATTGTCGAGGCGACCAAAGCCATCAATGGCTGGTTGCTGGTGGTCGGTGGTGCCGGCAGTCTGGAGGTTGCTCCCGGCGTACAACTGGTGGATACCCCGGAATTCCCGACCGAATGGCAACAGGGGGCCCTGGCCGCCCGTGACGGTCTTACCGCCCTGCGCCGTGAAACCGCCCTCGACTGGCGCTTTGTCTCTCCCCCGGTGTTCCTGGAACCGGGCGAGAAACGCGGCGGCTATCGCCTCGGTGGTGATCAGGTACTGTTCAGTGGCGAACAACCTGCCGGGATCACGGTTGGCGATCTGGCCGATGGCGTGCTGAACGAGGCGGAAAAACCGGCTCATCTGCGCCAACGCTTTACCCTGGGTTACTGAGAACCACGGGTGATTCAGGCCAGATATTCGCTGTCACTCCCCCGTTACCCCGGTCAGGTGAAAAACCGCTCAACCACAAGGGAGGCATCAGCCTCCCTTCTCTATTTGGGCATTTTCTGTGTTGGTCATGTTGCAGCCGATGCTTCTGACTGCCCCCTCCTCCCCATATCATTCCCCTTCCCCCCTCAACGGCTGCGCAATAAACAGCCACCCCATCAAGTACCGAATTCCATTTCGAATTTTGTATATAACTAAGAATAATTTGTTGTTTCCGTCTTATAACACCGAACAGTAGCATCACCCTCATTCCAGATGGCGCCATACAGCAAACACATACCGCCGTGCTGTCGTGCCACCCGTTTGCCGCTCATCAGGCCTGCCAACAGCGGAGGCAGTGCAAGAGATGGCGCCAGAGATAACGAAAGAGTGAGGAGGTGTACATGGAACAGTCATCACTGCCGATCATCGATCTGGCGGCCCTCAAGGGGGCACCCAACCTGCGTCGCACTATGCTGGCCAAGTTGGCTGCGGCCGCCCGTGACGTGGGCTTTTTCTATCTAGTCGGCCACGGCCTGAGCGAAGTTGAGCAGCGGGAAACTCTGGCGCTGGCAGAGCGTTTCTTTGCTCTGCCGGAGCAGGAGAAGCTGGCGGTGCAGATGGTCAACAGCCCCCACTTTCGCGGCTACAACCGGGTCGGTGCCGAGCTGACCCGCCAGCAGCCTGACCTGCGGGAGCAGTTCGATATCATGAACGAGGCGCAGGCCCTACCTGCGGCGCAGATCCGTGAACCCTGGCAGCGGCTGATCGGCCCCAACCAGTGGCCGACCGCCTTGCCCGAGATGAAATTTCACCTGCTGGCGTGGCAGGAGCGGCTGAGCGATATCACTCTCACCCTGCTCGCCGCCTTCGCCGAGGTGCTGGAACAGCCGGTCGGGGTGTTTGACGACAGCATTCGTGGCGCCCCCTACCAGCACATGAAGCTCATTCACTACCCGGGACAAGAGGCGGGCGGCAGCAGTCAGGGGGTCGGCGCCCACAAGGATCCCGGTTACCTGACCCTGGTGATGCAGGACCATCACTCAGGGCTGGAGGTCGAGACGGCCGACGGCTGGATCTCGGCGCCCCCCCTGCCGGGAGCGCTGGTGGTCAATATCGGCGAGCTGCTGGAGCTTGCCTCCAACGGTTATCTCAAGGCGACCCTGCATCGGGTGGTGAGTCCGCCGCCCGGGGTATCGCGCCTCTCCTGCGCCTTCTTTATGGCGGCGCGGCTCGATGCCACCGTGCCACTGCTCACCCTCTCCCCCGAGCTGGCGGCGCAGGCGCAAGGGCCGGAGAGTGACCCGACCAACCCGCTCTTCTATCAGGTAGGAGAAAACGTACTCAAGGGGCGGCTGCGCTCCCACCCGGATGTGGCGGCGCGTCACTATGGGCCGGTGGAACCCGCTCGCCTCCCGCGCACTGAAAGCGAAGCGATACCGGCCTAAGCAGCGCAGAGATCCGCTGGCGGGTATATGCATAAGCCACAAGCCGCATGCACATACCCGCGCTGACAACAAACAACAAGCAACGAACTACAAAACACAACCAGTCATGGCCAGAGCGTGGCCAGAACGGAGTAATACGATGAAATTCAAGACCATGAGCGTACACAGCGGCCAGCGGATCGACCCACAGACCGGCGCCCTCACCACCCCGCTCTACCAGAGCAGCACCTTCAGCTACTTCAACGCCCAGGCAGGCAAGGAGCGTTTCGCAGGTCAGGCACCGGGCTTTATCTACAGCCGCTTTGGCAACCCCACTACCGCCGAGCTGGAGCAGAAACTGGCGGCGCTCGAAGGTGCCGATGAAGCGCTGGTAGTCGCGAGCGGCATGGCGGCGGTCAGCGCCATCATGTATGCGCTGGCCGACAGCGGTGATGAGGTGGCCTATATCGGCCCGCTCTATGGCGGCACCGATGCGTTTCTCAAGCAGACCTTCAGCCGTGCCGGCATCAAGGTCACTGCCTACGCAAGCGATCAGGATCTGCTGGCTAACATCCGCCCCGCCACCAAGGTGGTACTGTTCGAAACCCTGACCAACCCCACCCTCAAGGTGGTGGACCCACGGTTGGTGGTAGAGGCAGCCCGCAAGGTGGGGGCCATCACGGTGTGTGACAACACCTTCCTCACCCCCTATCTGCTGCGCCCGCTCGAGCTTGGCATCGACATCGTGATGCACAGCGGCACCAAGTATCTGGGCGGCCACGGCGACATCATTGCCGGGGTGGTAGCGGGCTCCCACGCGCTGATGAAGTCCATCCGCACCGTGGCCCTCAAGCATATCGGCTCCCCCATCGGCCCGCAGGAGGCCTACCTGCTGCAGCGCGGGGTCAAGACCCTGCCCCTGCGGATGGATGCCCACCTGCACAATGCGCAGAAGGTGGCCGAGTTTCTGGCGGCCCATCCGGCGGTGAAGAAGGTGATCTACCCGGGGCTTGCCAGCCACCCGGGTCACGACGCCCTCGGCGCCTTCGCCAGCGGCTTTGGTGGCATGGTGAGTATTGAACTTGAAGGAGGCTTTGCCCGCTGCGCCACCCTGCTCGACAACCTGCAGCTGTTCGTGCAGGCGGTGAGCCTCGGCGATCTCGAGAGCCTCGCTTGCCATCCGGCCAGCACCACCCACGCCGCCATGGACGAGGCGAGCCGCCTCGCCGCCGGGGTCAATGACGATCTGATCCGCTTCAGCATCGGGGTGGAAGATGCCGACGATCTGATCGCCGATCTGGCCGCCGCGCTGGCGCTGATCTAGCCAGCGGCGCCTTTGCGGCAACCTTCAACACCGGGGTTCGTCACCAAGCCCCAAACAGAACAACGGCCCATCAAGGGCCGTTGTTGTCTGATATCGCGATGTCGAGAACAGAGGGATTTACTCCTCCCACACCACCACTTGCGATGAAGGCCAGCGATCCCCGACATGGGCATACTTTTGCTCCAGCAGGTGACGCTTGATCTTCATGGTGGGGGTCAGCACGCCGTTTTCGATATTCCAGGGGCTCTTCACCACCAGAATGCCGCGAATTTTGGCATGGGATTCCAGCTGATCGTTGACCCGTACCCGCGCCGCTTCCAGTCTGGCGTTGATCTCGTCCCGATTGCCCTTCATGGCGCTTTCGGCCAGCTGCACCAGCGCAATGGGCTGGGGCATGCCATAACCGATTACGCAGAGCTGCTCGATGATGGGCTCCTGCCCCAGCAACCCTTCGATGGGCACCGGTGCCACATACTTGCCCTTGGCGGTCTTGAACACATCCTTCATCCGGCCGGTGATGGTGAGGTAACCCTCCCGGTCCAGCTTGCCCATGTCGCCGGTATGGAGCCAGCCCTCGGCATCGATGGCCTCGGCGCTGTGCTCGGGATCCTTGTAGTAACCCAGCATCATCCCTTCGCAGCGGCAGAGGATTTCCCCCTCGTCGGAGATCTTGATGGTCACCCCGAGCCCCGCCTTGCCGACGGTGCCAATCTTGTCGGCACGGAACGGGTAGTTGATGGTGGAGTAGGCGTGGTTCTCGGTCATGCCCCAGGCTTCCGTTACCTTGAGGCCGATGCTCAGATACCACTGCAGCAGCGCAGGGGAGACCGGCGCCGAGCCGCAGCCGAGTACCCGGGCCTGATCCAGCCCCAGCCCCTTTTGCAGCTTGCGTTTGATAAGGCCGGAGATGAGCGGGATCTTGAGCAGCAACTCCAGTTTCTTCTGGGGCAGCTTCTCGTGGATCTTGATGCGGAACATGGCCCACAGCCGCGGCACCGAGATAAAGACGGTGGGACGGCAGCGTTTGACGTCTTCGATAAAGGTGTCGAGGGATTCGGGGAAGGCGATTTCGGCGCAACCATAGAGGCTGCCGCCGTAGACATAGACACGCTCGGTAATGTGGGCCAGCGGCAGGTAGGAAAAGCCGCGATCATTGGCGCACAACCCCACCGTTTCCACCAGCTTCTCGCACGACCAGGCGTAGCGCTCGACGCTCAGCATGGCCCCTTTCGGCTTGCCGGTACTGCCGGAGGTGTAGACCAGACTCAGCAGGGAGTCAGGGGCCTGCACCGGGCTGTCAGCAATGGGCTCGTGCGCTTCCAGCAGGTCGTCCCACTGGTGGCTGGCTGGCATGGTGTCGTAGGGGAAGGCGATGCGCAACAGGTCGGCGGGCACCCCAGCCTCCTGACTCTTCCAGTCATCCAGCTTGCCGACGAAGATCGCCTTGGCCTCGCTGTGGCGCAGCACATATTCGATGGTATCGACGTTGGCCGTCGGGTAGATGGGCACGCTCACATACTGCCCCATCTGCATCGCCAGATCGGCGATAAACCACTGGGCGCAGTTCTTGGAGAGCAGCGCCACCTTGTCACCGGCCACCAGCCCGAGGTGACGCAAGGCCGTCACCATCCGCCGCGCTTCATCGGCCACTTCACCCCAGGTGAAGTCGACATATTCGCGGTTGATGGTTTGACGCAGGTAGGTTCGATCAGGACACTGCCGCTCCCAGTGATAGAGCATCTCGAGCGGCAGTTTATTGGCAATGCGTGAGGAGGAGGCCATAGTTTAATCCCTGAAACAAAAGGCGAAACTTATTATTAACCTTTCACTAACCTCAGGGAAGAATAAACTCAAACTTCTGTTTGAACTGTGTATCCGATCAAGCTTCTGCCTGTTGTTGCAAACGAATCCACATTGCCTGCACCAGTTTTTCATCCTCTTCGGAGAGCTCACCTTGCAAAATGGCCTCGTTGAGGCTGCGCAACACATAGCTCTTGACGTCCCGCACCAGGGTCTTGCCTTCCAGCTCGGCCCGGGCAACCGCCAATGAGATATGACCTCGCAGGTAACCCCCCGCAAACAGCTCATCGTCGGTTGCGGTGGCAACCATGCTGTCGATCAGTCCCAACAACTTGTGCTCAAAATCGTGAATCGTCATGTAACGCAGCCTCATTTGCGGCAAAAAATTCGGGGGTATGGAACCGCAATCCGGTTGATTGCGGCTCTCTGGCGCCAGGCCAGCAGCATCCCTGGCGTCCTATTCCGGGTTGGCCACCGGGTAGATGACCTGATCCTTGTATCCCGTGGTTATTCGCAGATAACCACGCAACGCCCGGTTTAATTCGGGATCATCGGTGTCCACCAGCAGCGGCCTGCCCGCGAGCGCGGCAAGCTTGGCCTTGGTTGCCAGCACCTGGATATTCTCCAGCCCGACACACCGAATCACCTCTGGACTCAATTGCTGATTTCCGCGCCCGAACAGATGTCCCTGTCCGCCGATCAGGGTAATGATCAGTCGGCAGCGACGGCCGCGGATCCGGGTCAGGATCTCGGCGGCGCTGAGATCCTGCCCGATAAGTCGGCCATTTTCCACCAGATCCACACCGAGCAAGGTATTTTCCAGACCCAGCTCGGCCATGCAGGCCGCCACCGTGCTGCCGGAGCCCATCAGATAGAGGGTGTCGGGCTCCATCTGCTCCACCACACCGGCTGCGAGATCCGCCAGCACCAGCTCTTCGGACTCCTTGCCCCCCTGTTTAACCGCCTGCACATAACGCAGATCGCCGGGCACCTTCAGCTGACCGTAGTGGCGAGCCCGCACCTTGCCCTCCCGAAATGCCTCCTCGTCGATGTCGCGCACCTCGGCATCGATCAGGCTGAGCAGTTCACCGGCGATCATCCGCGCCACCACCCGCCCGCTGGCGGCGGGCGTCACCCCGTAGACGCCGGAGTGGATCTTGCACCCCGCCGGAATGCCGAGCACATGACAAGACTCCCCCACCGCGGCGCAGATATCGCGCGCCGTGCCATCACCACCGGCAAACAGCAGCAGATCGACCCCGGCTTCGCGCATCAGCTCGGCGGCGTGGCGGGTGTCATCGGCCGAGGTGCTCTCTCCGACCGGTTGATAGATGACCCGACAGGGCAATCCCAGCTCGCGGGCCACCGCCTCCCCCATCTCTCCCGCCACCGTCAGCAGCTCGAACGGTGCCGTCAACTCGCACAGTGGCAACAAGGCTTGCCGCGCCCGCTCCTGCGCTTTGGGCACCGCGCCTCGGGCCAGCGCCTCGGCCACCACCCCGTCACTGCCCTTGAGCCCCACTGCGCCGCCAATCCCGGCGACCGGATTGATGATGAACCCTAATCGAAACATGCCTGCCTCCCTTGCCATGGCCACCATTTTTATCTTTTCCCCCCTCAGGGACAAGCGCTGGCGCCCCTGCTAGAATGCGCTGCTTCAATTTTCCAACCAATTTTCAACCAAGGTTCAATCATGCTGGAATGGGTTCTTGATCCCTCTGCCTGGGTCGCACTCGCCACCCTTACCCTGCTCGAGATCGTGCTGGGTATCGACAACATCATCTTTATCTCCATCCTGGTGGGTCGCCTGCCGGAGGCGCAGCGTCAGAAAGCGCGCATTCTGGGTCTGGGGCTCGCCATGGGTACCCGGATCCTGCTGCTGCTCTCGCTCGCCTGGGTGATGCGCCTCACCGATCCGCTGTTCACCGTGCTGGGTGAGGCCATCTCCGGCCGCGACCTGATCCTGCTGCTGGGGGGCCTGTTCCTCATTGGCAAGAGTGCCCATGAGATCCACGTCACCCTGGAAGGGGCAGCCGAGCCGGAGAGTGTCAGCAAAGCGGCCTCGGGCTTTATCAGCACCCTGATCCAGATCGCCATTCTGGACATAGTGTTCAGCCTCGACTCGGTGATCACCGCGGTCGGCATGGCCGATCACGTGCCGGTGATGGTGCTGGCCATCATGATCGCCGTCTTCATCATGATGTTCGCCGCCAAATCCATCGGTGATTTCGTCGATGCCCACCCCACCATCAAGATGCTGGCCCTCTCCTTCCTCACGTTGGTGGGCTTCGCCCTGATGGCCGAGGGGATGGATCTGCACATTCCGAAGGGTTACATCTACTTCGCCATGGCCTTCTCGCTGGTGGTGGAGATGATCAACATCCGCCTGCGCAGCCATCACGACAATAACGGGCAAAACAGCGCGCAGTGATCTCGCGCAGTATGCCCCCGCGACCCCAGCTGTCGCGATCAAAAAGAGCGCCGGTCGGGCGCTCTTTTTTATGGGTAACAAAACGATAAGAAGGGGTTATTGATCGCTGATGACGATGGCGACCCGGCGGTTGGCGGCCCGCCCCTCTCTGGTCTTGTTATCCGCCAGCGGCATGGTCTCGCCACGGCCATGGATCTCCAAATTGGCAGGCTTCATGCCGACCGAGACCAGCACATCGGCCACCGACTGGGCCCGCTTCAGGGAGAGTTGCTGGTTGTAGCTGCTCTCGCCGGTATTGTCGGTGTGACCATCCACCCGCGCCTTGTCCAGTCCTACACCCAGCAGGGTCTTGCCCAGCTTTTCCACGGATTGGCGAGTCTGGGGATTGAGCGCCCCCACGTTGTTGGCAAACAGCACCCGGTTAGCCAGATCCAGCGTCCACCCCTCATCGGTCAGATAAAAGCCCTGCTCCTTGAGCACGGCAATCTGCTCCGCGGTCAACCCCTTGGGCGCGCTCTGGCAACCGGCCAGCAGCGACAACATCAACCCCAGCAGGGTGACTTTCAACAGGTGGGTGATCTTCATGGTTTGCTCCTCTCTTTTTCTATGTTGTTCATGCCTGTTGAGCCAGCGTGTCCGGCTCTCTGTGACGCCCCCGTTTGGTCTGATACATGGCCGCATCGGCCTGCTCACACAAGGCGCTGGCACTCATGCCCACCTGATAGATGGCAAAGCCGATGCTCACACCGGCCACCAGCTGACGCCCATCACGCAGCGCCACCGGCTCGCTCATCGCCTGCTGAATACGACCAATCACCTCTTCCACCTCATGCTGCCGCTGGAGCGGGCCAACCAGCACCGCAAACTCATCGCCACCGAGGCGAAACACCAGATCGTCCGGACGCAGCTGATGTTGCACCCGTCTCGAGAGGGCGATCAGCACATCGTCGCCGCCGTTGTGGCCGAAGGTATCGTTGATCTGCTTGAAGCGATCGCAGTCGAGATAGAGCAGCGCAAACCCCTCTTGCTCGCCAAGGGAGATGGCCTGCGCGAGTCGCGCTTCAAACAGGGCGCGATTGGGTAGACCGGTGAGGGCATCGTGGGTCGCCTGATGGAGCAGGCTGGCATTCTCGCGGGCTTGCTGAGCCTGCCAGGCTTGCAATTCATCCAGCAGGGAGTTGAAGTCATCCCCCAGCTCGTTGAGCTCGACGATATCGGCCGGTGGCGCCCGCATCCCCAGGGTGCGTTGCCGGCGTACCGAGTGGGCAACCCGTGCCAGTTTGCGCAGCGGCGAGGTGATGGAGACCTGCATCCGGCCAGCCACATAGAGTGCCACCAGTGCGCTCACCACCAGACAGACCACCATCGCCAGCAGTGCCGAGAGTAAAAACAGCAGCAGGTACTCGCCATGACCGCGTAACTCGATGGTGGCGATCTGCTCGCCGCCCCGCAGCATGGGCGTCTTGACCGGCCCCGGCATCAGCAGTTGGGCCAGATAGTCTTCGAGCGTCACCAGCGGATTGCTTCTGGGGCGCACCCAACTGGCGAGCGGTTTCCCATCGGCAAGGACGATGCGAGCCTCGGCGACCTCCTCGTGGGCGACAATCCCGCCGAGCGCCTCGCTCGCCGCCTCCTCATCGTGGAACACCACCGCCGCCTCGGCGCTGTAGCTGATGGCGCGGGCGACCAGCTCCAGATTGTGGGCGGCGTAAAAGCGCACCACCAACAGGGCAACCAGCGTAAAGAAGAGTCCCGCCACACTGACGGCTGTGATGGCGGCCACCAGATGGGTTCGCCCCAGGCTCTGACGCAGGGTCAGACGGCGGGGAGCCGCGCTCACCTGTCGTCTCATGGCACCCCCTTGTCGGCATGGGCCAGCTTGAGCACGGCGGGATGTACTCGCACGCCGCTCAACGCCAGGGCGTCTAGATTGACCTTGAAGCGCACCCGCACACTGTCTGGTGACGTCTGCAGGCAGAACACCGCACTGGTAGAGCACTCCTGGCTATATTCGCTGATGCTGAGCACCGGGTGGCCCTGCAGGCGAGTGAAGAGCGCAAGCCGGGTCTGTTCACTCACAACGCCAAGATAGAGCACATCGCAGTTATCACGGATAGCCGGATCGCTCGCTTCGTAGCGATTGACCTGAACCGTCCGACCATTGGCCTGATGCTTGATGGTAAAGAGCGCACCGGCATATTCGGTCGGTGCTGCCACACACATGCGCAACACCGCAGGCTCCGTGGGCCAGCGGGTGTAACTGAGAATATCGAGCACCAGCTCCCTGACGGCCATCGCCCGGCTCTCGGCCGCCGTTTCCGCCACCGCGCGGGGCAATAGCAACCCGAGCGCCACCAACAGGAGCGCCATGCGAATGATGGTACGGGGAAACGAGAGTAACCGCATGATCAGAGAGTGGCCACCTTGACACTACCGCAGCAGTGCACTGCAGTTCGGATAGATAAGGGTTGATAGTAAGTTGGCTGATGATTGCCTGACAAGCCTTCACCGCCCGCTATTTCTGACCGACGTATAAAACAACGAAAGAGCCCATCTGACGATGGGCTCTTTGTTCACGGGCATCAATACGCAACTTACTTCTTGCTGATACCGTACTCACGCAACTTGTTGGCGATGGCGGTGTGCGACACACCCAGGCGCTTGGCCAACTGGCGGGTCGATGGAAACGCCGGATAGAGTCGTGCCAGCAACTGGCTCTCGAAGCGCTTCACCGCATCGTCCAGATCCCCTTCGAACCACTCGTCGATGAGCGGCGCGGTATCGGCCGCCACCGGCAGATCGATCTGCTCCGGCCCCAGCTCATCCCCTTCCAGCAGGGTCATGGCGCGGTAGAGACAGTTGCGCAGTTGGCGCACGTTGCCCGGCCAGCGGTAAGCGGTCAGGTAGTCGGCCATGTTGCGGGTAAAGCGCGGACGGGGCCGCTGCAATTCGCTGGCAAAGCGGGAGACAAACTGCTGGGCCAGCACCATGATGTCCGCCTTGCGCTCGCGCAGGGGGGGTAGCGCCAGACTCAGTACGTTGAGGCGGTAGTAAAGATCCTCACGGAAGGTTCCCTCGTGCACCAGATCCAGCAACTGCTTCTGGGTGGTGCAGATGAAACGCACGTTGACCTTCACCTCCTGCTCGTCACCGACCCGGCGGAATACTCCATCCTGCAACACCCGCAAAAACTTGGTTTGCAGATGGGGAGACATGTCGCCGATCTCGTCCAGCATCAGGGTGCCGCCGCTGGCCAGCTCCAGCACGCCGCGCTTGCCTTCGGTGTTATTGCCAAAGGCGCCGGGGGCATAACCAAACAGCTCACTCTCGGCCACGTTATCGGGCATGGCGGCGCAGTTGAGGGCCATAAAGGGGTGACTGGAGCGCAGGCTGGCACCGTGACAGGCGCGGGCCAACAGCTCCTTGCCGGTGCCGGTCTCGCCGACGATCAGCAGCGGCGCGTCCTGCATCGCCAGTTTGCGCGCTTGCGACAGCACCTCTTTCATCTTGGGGCTCTCGGCCTGCAGATGCTCGAAGCCCCCCACTTCCACCGCATGGAGCGCGCTGAAGTGCAAGCCGACCCGACGGGCAGATTTGAGCACCACCACGGCCCCGGCCAGCGCCTGCTTGCCGCGGGCTTCCGCCACGAACAGCGGCATCAGATCCGCCAGATACTCTTCGCCATTGAAACTGAGCTTGCAGGTCTGCGGCTTGATCTCGCTCGCCTCCAGCCAGCGAGTGAAGGAGAAGCCCTTGACCAGCGAACCGAGCGCCACGCCGCGCACCTCCTCCACCGGCAAGCCGAGGGTGGTGAGGGCCGACTGGTTGGCCTGGGTCACCTTGCCCTTGCTGTCGAGGGAGAAGACCAGATCCGGCAGCGCCTTGAGCAGCGCCTCGATTTCGTGGTGCTCTCGCTCGGAAGGCATGTAGGGGATGGTCTTGACGTCGTAGACGCCGGGAATGCGACGGATCTCCGGCATCAGGTGCTGAAAATCACTGAACTCCAGCTCGGGAAAGTTGAGATAGATGATGCCTGAGGTATCGATTTCGATGCCGCGCAGATCGATATTGTGCTCCACCAGGCGGTCGAGCAGTTCCCGGGTCAGGCCCAGGCGGTCTTCACAGCTGACTTCAAGACGCATTCGGGACACACTTCCTAGCTAACTCTATGAATGAGCGGATAATACAGTCTCGATCCCCCCAGTGCGAGCGCCAGCCCATAAAAATGCGGGCCCGCCCCGCTTTCGCAGGCAGGCCCAAACCAGCACGAGTCACGGTTTGCGCACATCGTCAGCTGATTAATTGATCCGTGCGCGCTGCCATAATGAAGTCGTTGCGGTGTAATCCGCCGATCTTGTGGGTCCACCAGCTGACGGTCACCTTACCCCACTCGGTCAGGATGGCCGGATGGTGAAACTCCGCCTCCGCCAGTTCGCCCAGACGGTTGGTAAACGCCAGCGCCTCCTTGAAGTTGCGAAACGTAAATTCCCGCCGCAGTTGCAGCGCCCCCTCCACCACCAGCGGCTGCCAGTCGGGGATAAGCTGCATCAGCTCGCGCAGCTCCTCATCGCTCACCTTGGGGGCATCGGCACGGCACGCTTCACATTGCTGGCTGGCCAGTTCGGACATGGGTTACTCCTGCTTGAATTAATGAAAAATTAATGAATATGAAATAGGGTTGTTTGCTTTTAGTCAGCTCGCCTGCTTGCCAGCGGCAACCTCAAAGCGCGGCGGATAGAGGCCAAGCCGACTGGCCTCGGCCAGAGCAGCCATGATCTCCTCCCCGGTCAGCTGGTAGAGATGATCGAGACTCGGCAGCACAAAATAGGTGGGCTGCATGATGTCGATGCGATACGGGGTGCGCAGCACGGTCAACAGATCGAAAGGTTGCAACAGCGGCTTGCCACAGAGGGCATAGGCGGTCTCGCCGATAGAGGAGAGAATGCCGCCGCCGTAGATACGCAGCCCGTCAGGTGTCGCCAAGAGGCCAAACTCCACGGTGAACCAGTAGAGCCGCGCCAGAAAGACCCGCAGCTCCTTGCTCGCCTGCTGCCCCAACTGGCCGTAAAGGTGGGTGAAGTGGGCAAAGGCCGGATTGGTCAGCATGGCGCAGTGGCCGAAAATCTCGTGAAAGATATCGGGCTCCTGCAGGTAGTCGAGCTCGTCCCGCCGCCGGATAAAGGTCGCCACCGGAAACTGGCGATTGGCCAGCAGGGCGAAGAAGCGATCGAACGAGATGAGCGCTGGCACCGCCGCCACCGACCAGCCGGTCGCAGGCTGCAAGACGGCGTTGATCTCGGCCAGCTGGGGGATGCGATCACGGGGCAGCCCCAGTCTGTCGAGACCGGCCAGATACTCATCACACCCCTTGCCATCGAGGGCTGCGAACTGGCGCTCAATCAGGATCTGCCAGGTGCCATGCTCCTCGTTGCTGTAGTGGATCACCCCCTCAGCATCCGGCTGGTGGGCGGTATAACAGGTTGCCATAACGGTTCCATCCTCTGGCGCCACATCCAGGCGCCTTGCCGTTTCATCACGGTTTCACTGTAACGAAATGGCAACAAAAAAAGCAGCCGACCCATGAGTCGGCTGCCGGAAACAGTTGTAAACAAATTGTGACAACCCGCTAACCAATCCCCACTACAACTTGACCATGATATGGCGCGGCACCGTGTAATCCTCCAGCGCATAGAGGGAGAGATCCTTGCCGTAGCCCGACATCTTCATGCCGCCATGAGGCATCTCGGAGGTGAGCATGAAGTGGGTGTTGATCCAGGTGCAGCCATATTGCAGGTGGCTGGCCACCTTGCTGGCGAGGCTCAAATCCCGGGTCCAGACCGACGAGGCAAGACCATAGTCCGAGTCGTTGGCCCACTGCACCACCTGCTCGGCGTCGCTGAAACGGGTCACCGACACCACGGGGCCGAACACCTCGCGCCGCACGATCTCATCCTCCTGCCGAGCCCCGACAATCAGGGTCGGCTCGAAGAAGAAGCCGTTGCCGGGGCGGATCTTGCCCCCCGCCGTCACCTCCACATGGCCGCTGCTCTGGGCCCGTTCGACAAAGCTGGCAACCCGGTTGCGCTGTCTGTCCGAGATAAGCGGCCCCATCTCGACTCCCTCCTCGTACTGACTACCCACCTTGATGGAGGCCACCGCCTCGGTCATGGCGGCGACGAACTTGTCGTAGATCTTGCCCTGGGCATAGATACGGCAGGCGGCGGTGCAATCTTGCCCTGCGTTGTAGAAACCGAAGGTGCGAATACCCGCCACCACCGCCTCCAGATCCGCATCGTCGAAGATGATCACCGGCGCCTTGCCCCCCAGTTCAAGGTGGGTGCGCTTCATGGTGCGGGCGGCGCTTTGCAGGATCTTCTGGCCGGTGGCGATATCGCCGGTGAGCGACACCATCCGTACCAGCGGGTGCTCCACCAGCGGCGCGCCCACACTCTCACCTCGCCCGCAGATGACGTTGATGACGCCGCGCGGGAAGATCTCGCTGGCCAGCTCGGCAAGGCGCAGGGCGGTGAGCGGGGTCTGCTCGGAGGGTTTGAGCACCACCGTATTGCCCGCCGCCAGCACCGGCGCCATCTTCCATGCCGCCATCATCAGCGGATAGTTCCAGGGGGCGATACTGCCCACCACACCTATGGGATCACGGCGGATCATGCTGGTGTGCCCCTCGATATACTCCCCCGCCAGCGGCCCTTGCAGGCAGCGAGCCGCCCCGGCAAAGAAGCGGAAGCAGTCCACCACCGCGGGCAGCTCGTCGTTGAGCACCGCCAGATAGGGTTTGCCGCAGTTGAGGGATTCGAGCGCCGCGAACTCCTCGGCGTGGCGCTCGACGAGATCCGCCAGACGCAGCAGCAGGTTGCTGCGCTGGGCCGGGGTGGTGCGGCTCCACTGGGCGAAGGCGCGCTGGGCACCGTTCACCGCCCGGTTCACCTGTTCGAACGAAGCTTCCGGCACGGCGGCGATCTGCTCGCCGTTGGCCGGGTTGAGAATCGGTTCGGCCTGCCCCTCGCCGGTCACAAACTGGCCATCAATCAAGAGTTGGGTAGAGAGTTTCATGGTTGCATCCTTGCGCACGCGTTGAGTCATCATTTGCCACTGCCAGCGACATCATGGGTGTCGCGAGTGAGGTAGTAGGCAAGCAAAATGGGGATAGTGGTGAAGGCCACTATGATGAGGGCCACCACGTTGGTGACCGGCCTGTCTCGGGGACGGATCAGCTCCTGATACATCCAGATGGGCAGCGTGGTCTGCTGGCCCGCCGTGAAGGTGGTGACGATCACTTCGTCAAAGCTCAGGGCAAAGGCCAGCATGCCCCCCGCCAGCAGCGCCGTGGCCAGATTGGGCAGGATCACGTAGCGCAGGGTCTGGAAGCCGTCGGCCCCGAGATCCATCGACGCCTCGATGAGGCTCTGGTTGGTGCGGCGAAAACGGGCCAGCGCATTGTTGTAGACCACCACCACGCAAAAGGTGGCGTGGCCGATAACGATGGTCCAGAAGCTGAACGGGATCTCCAGCAGACCGTAGGCCGAACGCAGCGCGATACCGGTGACGATGCCGGGCAACGCGATGGGCAGCACCAGCAACAGTGACACCACCTCCTGACCGAAGAAGCGGCTGCGGGCAATGGCCCCTGCCGCCAACGTGCCGAGCACCATGGCCGCTAGCGTTGCCAGTCCCGCCACCTCCAGCGACAACTGGATGGCGCGCCACACATCGGGGCGATTGAGGGTCACCTCGAACCACTTGAGGGTGAGCCCGGGGGGCGGAAACTGGTAACTCTTGCTCTCGCTGGTGAAGGCGTAGAGGAAGATAAACAGAATGGGAAAGTGCAGGAACAAGAGCCCGCCGATGGCGGCGTACTTGAGCAGGCCCGAAGGGCGCTGTCCCTGACTGATCACTGAGCTAGCGGACATGACGGCCTCCTTGCTGCCGGTTCAAAGCGATAGGGTCAGAGCGCATCAAAAGCCCCCAGTCGTTTCGCCATCGCCAGATAGATGGCGATGATAAGGATCGGCACCAGCGAGAAGGCGGCGGCGAAGGGCAGATTGCCCGCCGTTCCCTGCTGCATGTAGACCACCTGACCGATATACATGGTCGAGTTGCCGATGATGCCGGGGATGATGTAATCACCGAGGGTCAGCGAGAAGGTGAAGATGGAGCCCGCCACCACACCGGGCAACGCCAGCGGCAGGATCAGGTTGCGAAAGGTCTGGGCGGGTGTCGCCCCCAGATCGCTGCTCGCCTCCAAGAGGGAGCGCGGAATACGCTCCACTGCCGCCTGAATAGGCAGGATCATGAAGGGCAGCCAGACGTAGACGAACACGATAAAGGTGCCGAGCCGCGAGAAGGAGAGCGACGGGCCCCCAATCACCGGCAGGGAGAGGATGGCATCAAGCAGCCACTCCAGCCCCATACTGTGCGCCAACCAGCTGATGACACCCTCCTTGGCCAAGATCAGCTTCCAGGCATAGACCCGCACCAGATAGCTGGACCAGAGCGGCAACATGATCCCCACATAGAACAGCGCCCGGGTCTTGCCACTGGTGTAGCGTGCCATGTAGTAGGCAACCGGAAAACCGAGCAGGGCGCAGGCCAGGGTCACCAGCAGCGACATGCCGACGGTGCGACCGATCACATCCAGATTCTCCGGCCGCAACAGGGCGACGAAATTTTGCAGCCCCAGCTCATGGCGCACCTGACCGCTGAACTCGTCCAGCCCGAACAGGGAGTTGGAGAGCAGCATCAGCAAGGAGCCGACATAGATGATGCCGAGCCACAGCAGCGGCGGCCCCAACAGGATCGCCAGCAGCAGGCCGGGTCGGCCATAGAGCAGGGTCGAGAGGCGCCGTAGCGGCCTGAAACGGGCAGGGTCGGGCTGATGGTTCATGGCAAGACTCGCACTGTGAGGGGCACTCATGGCTGCGCCCCTTGATGAGTGGCGCTCAGGCGATGGATGGCCTGCTCCGGCCAGCTGAGGCTGACCTGGGTACCACGGCTCAGGCGGGCCTGCCCCTCATTGGGATGGTTGACGATGATCTCGATCTGCTCCCCGAGGCTAACCCGATAACGGACAAAGGGGCCCAGATACTCCACTTCGCGGATCTCCCCCGACCAGCCCGGCGTGCCCGCCTCACCGAGCCGGATCCGTTCCGGGCGCACCATCATCTGGCTGCCGTCACCGCACAGCCGTCTGGCCTGCTCCCCTTCGAACAGATTGACGGTGCCGACGAAGCGGGCCACAAACGGCGTCGCCGGAGCGTCGTAGATGGTATCGGGCGCGGCAATCTGCTCGATCTTGCCCTGACTGAAGATGCAGATCCGGTCGCTCATGGAGAGCGCTTCCTGCTGATCGTGGGTGACGAAGATAAAGGTGATGCCAAGCTGGCGTTGCAGCGCCTTGAGCTCAAGCTGCATCTGCTCGCGCAGCTTGAGATCGAGGGCGCCCAGCGGCTCATCCAGCAGCAGGATGCGCGGCTGGTTGATAAGGGCCCGGGCGATGGCGATGCGCTGGCGCTGGCCGCCGGAGAGCTGGCTCGGGCGGCGCTTGCCGACCCCGGGCAATCGCACCAGCTCCAGCATCTCGTCCACCTTGCGGTAGCGCTCCGTCTTGGCGACCCCCTTGAGCATCAGGCCATAGCCGATGTTGTCGCGCACATCCATGTTGGGAAACAGGGCATAGTCCTGAAATACGGTGTTGAGGTTGCGATCATAGGGCGGCACGGTGGAGCAGGGTTCGCCAAACAGGCGGATCTCCCCGTCGCTCGGGTACTCGAAGCCCGCGATCATCCGCAGGCAGGTGGTCTTGCCGGAACCGCTCGGCCCCAGCAAGGTAAAGAATTCCCCGGAGGGGATCTGGAAAGAGATGTCATCGACCGCCTTCGCCTCGCCATAGTGGCGACTGACCCGGTCAAATTGTACGGCGTTCATGGGGCGTCCTTGTCTGTACTGGGATGGGCCGGACTCCTGTCCGGCCCGCTTGATTATCCGGTTTGGGCGGTTGTGCAGAGGAGGCGCGGCTCACCCCGCCTTAGCGACCACCCAGAATGGCGATATAGTCGGAAACCCAGCGGTAATAGGGCACGCAAGTTCCCTGGCTCTTGCACTGGGAGACCGGAGTGCGCCAGAAACGAACCCGATCGAAGTTGTCGATACCGTTGGTTTTGCACCCGGTCGGGCCAAGCAGGGCATTGCCCTCGCAGGCGGCAGGCACCACAGGCACAGAGCCAAACCAGGAGGCGAGATCCCCCTGCAGCTTGTTGTTCAGGGAGTGCTCCAGCCACTTGTAAGCGCAGGTGAGGTTCTTGGCATCGCTGTGCACCATGCTGGTATCGGCCCAACCGGTGACACCCTCTTTGGGCACAGTGGTGGCGATAGGTTGCTTGTCGGCGATCAGGGTATTGGCCTGGAACGGCCAGGAGCCTGACGCGACCACCCCTTCGTTTTTGAAGTCATCGATCTGTACGAAAGCATCATGCCAGTAGCGTCCCACCAGCTGGCGCTGCTTGCGCAGCAGATCGAGGGAGGCCTTGTACTGATCCTCGTTCAGCTCGTAAGGATCCTTGATGCCAAGGGCGGGCTGATGGGTCATCAGATAGAGGGCGGCATCGGCGATGTGGATCGGGCCGTCAAAGGCCTGCACCCGCCCCTTGTTGGACTTGCCATCCGCCAGGGTCTGCTCCTCGAACACCACGTTCCAGGAGTCCGGTGCCTTGGGGAACACCTTGGTGTTGTACATCAGGATATTGCCGCCCCACTGGTAGGGCACGCCGTAGTGCTTGCCATCCACCGTGTGCCAGGGGGCGTTTTGCAGCCGGGGATCAATCTTGCTGTAGCTCGGGATGAGCGCCAGATTGAGCGGCTGCACCTTGCCACCGGCAATCAGACGCAGACTGGCATCGCCGGAGGCGGTCACCAGATCGAAGCCCCCCTCGTTCATCAGCGCCACCATCTCGTCCGAGGTGGCCGCCGTCTTGACGCTCACCTTGCAGCCGGTCTCTTTTTCGAAGCCGGTCACCCAGTCGTAGTTCTTATCGGTCTCGCCACGTTCGACGTAGCCAGCCCAGGCCACGATATTGAGCTGGCCTTCACCCTTGCCGAGCTCGGTCGGGGCAGCCTGGGTCTGGCCTGCCAGCAGCGCCGGAACAAGAGCCAGCATCAGAGGGATCAATTTCATCATGCACTCCTTGCATTGTGTTGACTTGCATCAGGTGAAGGAACGCCGCCATGGGCGTTAACATCCTGTTAACCAGCAATGAGCTTAGGGGAGTGGCAATACGATGAATATTTCAATTTTTGGTGGCTCAGATATCAGCTAAATCGATATCGAGTGCAGATGAATCTGATTTTTGGTGGCAACCCAGCAAGAGATGGCTAGCGAGGGAGCGCCTGACGGGCCCGCAACCGGCTCTGATCCCGCGCGATATCGATAAATTCCCGCGCCGTCCAATCCAGCCGAGAACCACGGCGCCACACCAGCCCGATATCGATGGCGGGAATGGGCTCCTTGATGGGGCGCGCCTCGACCCGCTCCTGCTCCAGCGACCAGGGGCGATAGGCAAAATCGGGCAGCAGGGCAACCCCGAGCTGGCTGGCGACCAGACTGCGCACCGCCTCCACCGACGCAGTGCGCAGCACGATGCGGGGGGAGATGCCGTAGCGGCGCAGGCCGCCACCGATGATCTGATCGAGCTGATCGGCGGTCAGCGAGATCATCGGCTCCTCCCCCAGCGCCGTCAGGGAGAGGGTCGACTCGGCGCAGAGCGGGTGGTTGGCGGCCAGCCAGAGCCGCAACGGCGAGCGGGTCAGCAGCTCGGTATCAAACGCCTCTTGCCGGATGGTGCGGTTGGTCATCAGGATCCCCACATCCACCTCGCCGTTGACGATCTGATGCTCCAGAAAAGGCTGTTCATCCTCCTTCACCTCGATCTGTACCGCCGGAAAGGCGCGGCGAAAGCGGCCGAGCGCCTCCGACAGGTAGTAACCCGCCACCAGGGTGGTCACACCGATGGTGAGCCGCCCCTGATCCTGCTGGGCCACCGCTTTGAGGGAGTGGCTCGCCTCGGTCATGGCGCCGAGAATGCGGCGGGCGTGGAGCAAAAACTGGTGGCCCTGAGTGGTGAGGGTAACGCCGCGCGGGTTGCGCTCGAATAGCGGGGCGCCCAGTTCGGTCTCCAGCTCGCGAATGGCGCTGGTCACCGCAGACTGGGAGATATGCAGCTCGGCGGCGGCGCGGCTCACTGAAAAGCTGTCGGCCACGGCCACGAAATAACGGATCTGGCGGAAGGTAAAGTTCATCGGGCATCCTTGCCGATTAGTACGATTGGTGTGATTGATACGATTGACTGCCAGCTTAACCGTAAACGGGCGCCTCGCCAAAGTCGGGCCATGCAGCCAAATCAATGACCTGCCGATTAAAACCATGCCCCTGCGGCTTGGCGAGCACGACAGGGGCATGGGTCATCGCAGCAAGGTGTCGCCAGTGGCGATCAGGATTTGTTGAGATACCCCGCCAGCTGGCCGATCAGCCGCTTGCGCAGCTCGCCCAGTTTGGGTTTCTCGTCCGCACACCATGGCAGCGGGCGGCACGCCTCTATGGTGCGCAGGCCAAGGCGGGCGGTGAGCAGCCCCGCCCCCACCCCTTGCGCGGCGCGGGCGGAGAGCTTGGCGGTGAGCTCGGCCCCCAGCAAGTCCATCCCCACCTCGGTCACCAGCTCGGTGGCACCGGCGTAGAGCATGTTGCGAAACACCTGACGGATCAGACGAATGCGGCTCCAGTAGCCAAGCTCGATGGCGTAGACATCGGCGATATCCTCGATCATCCGCAGGTTGCGCCACAGCATCAGCATCATATCGACGGTAGCGAGCGGGCTTAGCGCCACCAGCACCGCGGCCTCCCCCGACCATTTGGCGACCCGCGCCTGCGCCAGCTTGTCGCGCTCGCTCAGTACCAGCTGACTGTAGAGGGTCAGGACCTCCCGATCGCTGTGGCTCTCGTCGAGCTGGGCCAGCCAGCTTTGATACCCCTCGCGCCCCTTGTCGCCACTTTTGACCGCCAACCCTTCGCAGAAGGCTTGCCCCTGCCCGACTCCCTGATGAGCCAGCAGATCTTCTGCTCGCGAGCGCACATCCTGACGCCGCTTGAGGGTGCGCAGTCGCAACCACTCGCGCCCCACCACGCTGGAGGTCCCCGCAGCGACCAGCGCCGAGGCCGCCAGCCAGGCACTACCCCACAGCGGAGTAGTGAGGAATTGGTCGTAAAGAAAGGCGCCATATTGGCCCAACGAGAGCAGACCGACTGCCCCCAGCCCCCACGCCAACAGCCGATGGCGGCGGCGCGGTTTGATGACGAGGGCACTCTCCACCTCGGTGAGCTCGTCCAGCTCGTCGAGGCGCTCGAAGCTCGCCTCCTCCAGCCGCTGGGCGGGTGCGGGTGGTCGCTCGTCACTGGCCACCGTCAAGGCAGGCTCAAGGATCACCTTGCCCTGCAGCGGCGGCCGCTCTTTTATCTGATCGTTCATCGCATTGTTCTCCTGTGCACGGCTTCCTGTATGCGCCCTTCGGCTCAGGTGCCAAGACCGCACACCGTTATTCGAGGTGATCCCCGAGCAGAAACTCCAGCGCTGCATCGAGCCGGATATGGGGCAGCGCCTGATGGGCGCTCATGGGCATGGGGCGAAACGCCTGAAAATCAAAGCCCTGACTGTTCCACCACTGCGCTGGCGGAATATGGGGCGGCACCTCCCCCGGGAACAGCAGCAGCGGCTCACCCTCAAGACTGGTGCCACGGATGGCGGGGAACTCGCGGCCATTGGCCACCCCCTTGCCCACCTCGGTTGCCTTGATGGCGGCGAGCGCCAGACATTCGGTGGTGATCCCCTCAAAACGGGCCTGCCCGCGGCCGCTGCGTACCAGATGCTGGAGCAGGGAGACCATGGGCGCATGCTGCTCGGGGGTGACGTGATCGGCCTTGCTCGCCACAAACAGCAGCTTGTCGATACGGGGCGAGAAGAGTCGCCGCCACCAGTTGCTCTTGCCGTAGGCAAAGCTCTCCATGATGCGAGCGATAGCCTGCTGCATATCGCCAAAGCTGGCCGCGCCGGCGTTGAGGGGCTGCAGGCAATCCACCAGCACGATCTGACGATCAAAACCGGCAAAGTGCTGCTGATAAAAACCCTGCACCAGATGCTGTTTGTACTGCTCGAAGCGCTGCTTGAGGGTGGCGTAGAGGGTGCCATCGGCGGGTTCGCTGGCAGGCATCTCCCACACCCAGGGGACAAATTGCAGCATGGGGGCACCGGCATACTCCCCCGGCAAGACGAAGCGGCCGGGCTGAATGAGGTGCAATCCCAGCTCCTGTTTGCAGGCATGAAGATAGGCGGTGTAACGCTCGGCCAGCTCAGCCACCGGCCGCTCTTCGAAGCGCTGATCGGCCTGCCACCCGGGTGTCAGCCAGCTAGCGGCGAGTGCTTGCAGCTCTGGGCGACGCAGCTGCTCACGCACCTGTTCACTCCACTGCTCGTAGTTCATCTCAAGGAGCGGCAAGTCGAGCAGCCACTCCCCGGGGTAGTCCACCAGATCCACATAGAGGGTGGAGATCTCCCCCAAATGTTTGCGCAGGGGGTGGCGAGTGCGATAGCGGATTTCGAGGCGCACCTCGGCCACGCCGCGGGTGGGCTCGGGCCAGGCCGGTGGATCGCCAAACAGGGAGTCGAGGCCACGCTCGTAGGCAAAGGTGGGAATATGGGCATTGAGCTGCGGCACCCGGCGGGCACCGAGGATGCGCCCCTGACGCAGGGCATCCCACAACGGCAAACGGCCATCGATGGCCGCGTGTTCCAGCTGGTTGACCAGCGCCGTGATAAAGGCGGTCTTGCCGCTGCGAGAGAGGCCGGTCACCGCCAGCCGGATATGGCGATCCCGCACCCGGTTCACCACGTCGTTCGCCTTGTGTTGCAGGCGAGTCAACTTCTGTTCCAGTTTATTGAGTATCAAGGCTTGATCCGTTCTCCCTTGGTGGTTGCATCTGGCGTGATCGGTCTTGCGAGAGGTCGACCCTTATCCACGTCTGGATAGTTGGCGTCGATGGTGGCGCATCACAGAAGACTCCACCATCGACATTGAGTGCTTGAGCAAGAACTACAGCTTGCGAAATTCCCGCTGCAGGGTGAACTCCCTGGAGGTCACCAGCTTCTCGATCCGCTGAACTCTCGGCTCCAGCGCGTCAAGTTCCTGCGCGATACGGCCCAGCGCCTGATGAGGGGTGACACCTGCCTGCCAGCTGCGCGCCTTCATCCGCACCTCGGCAAAGTCGGCATCCTCTTGCGAATAGAGGGTGACCGGCTTTTTATCGAGCAAGAACCAGGCGGCGATATAGGCGGTGAAGGTGATGAAACCGGCGAAGATAAGGCCACTGATGGCGAGCAGCCGCACGATCCAGGTCTCTACCCCGAAGTACTCTGCCAAACCGGCACAGATCCCGGCTATCTTGCCGCGCTGGGGATCGCGATAGAGGTTACGCCCTTCACGACTGACACTGCTCATACCTTGTTCCTCCAACCGGGTACTTCCGCATCCAGAATCGACTCCAGCGCCCCTACTCGCTCCTGCATCTTCTCGGCACGACCGAGTAACCCTTGCAGTTGTTCGCGCTCGCTATCGGCGAGACCGGCGCCAATCCGCCCCTTGGCACGATAGTGCAGCACCAGCCAGATGGGAGCCACCACCACCATGAAGACCACCATGGGAACCATCAATACGCCCAGCAGATCTTCCATCTGTTACTCCCCCTGTTTGCCTTCGCTCTTGCTGTCGCCCTGGCCCAGCTTCTGGCGCATTGCTTCCAGCTCTTTGCTTATCTGATCGTCCACTTCCAGCTCGGCAAACTGCTGCGCCAGCGCCTTGTCGGACTGTCCCAGATCGGCGCGTGCTTCCATTTCGTCGATACGACGCTCCATCCGCTCGAACTTGCTCACCACCGCCTGACTGTCACCACGGGCTACCTGGCTCTGCACGTTGAGACGGCTGCTGGCCGCTTCGGTGCGAATGGCCATCGCCTTTTGACGGGCGCGGGCATCTTCCAGTTTGGCTTCGAGCTGGCGGATCTCCTCACCCAGCTTCTCGATGCCGCTGTCGACCGCCTGCTGCTCGCGGTAGAGGGTCTCTGACAACTCGGTCTGCTTTTTCTTCTCGATAAGCGCAGCGCGGGCCAAGTCTTCACGTCCCTTGGTCAGGGCCAGCTCGGCCTTGGCTTGCCACTCGTCGACCCGCTCCTGATGACGGGCGACCTGACGGCCAATCTCTTTCTGGCTGGCGAGGAAGCGGGCCAGATTGGAGCGCTCCTTGACCAACTCATCTTCCATCTCCTGGATGATCAGGCGCACCATCTTCTGGGGATCTTCTGCCTTGTCGAGCAGGGCCGTCAGGTTGGAATTGATGATGTCGGCCAGACGGGAAAAAATACTCATGATTGCACTCCTGTTATTGGCATGGCGTTGTTTCTCCATTGACAATGGCAACTTGTGTGCCAATCTGGAACAAAATTTAACTTGTTGATTTATATGGGGCAGAATAACCGGATTGCAAGATGTCTCGCGCAAGTGATGATTAAATTCACCAACTTTTGGTAAGATTGACCAGCTTTTACAACTGACAGGGATCACTATGACCACGGCCACGGAAAGCCTGCTGGGGGAATCCAACGCATTTCTCGAGATCATTGAGCAGGCCTCACGGCTCGCCCCGCTGCGCAAACCCGTGCTGATCATCGGTGAGCGGGGGACGGGCAAGGAGCTGATCGCCCACCGCCTACATTATCTCTCGGCGCGCTGGGATCAAAGCTTTGTCACCATCAACTGCGCCACCTTAAGCGAGAGCCTGCTGGAGACCGAGCTGTTCGGTCACGAAGCGGGCTCCTTTACCGGCGCTGCCAAGCGCCATCAGGGCCGCTTCGAGCGGGCCGATGGCGGCACCCTGTTCCTTGACGAGCTGGCCACCACCAGCGCCCGGGTGCAGGAGAAGCTGCTGCGAGTCATCGAGTATGGCGAGTTCGAGCGGGTGGGTGGGGCCAAGCCCCTCAAGGTGGATGTGCGGCTGGTCTGCGCCACCAACGAGGATCTCCCTGCGCTGGCTGACAAGGGGCAGTTTCGCCACGATCTGCTCGATCGGCTCGCATTTGATGTGATCACCCTCCCCCCCTTGCGGGAGCGGCGGGAAGATATCCTGATGCTGGCGGAGCACTTCGCCCACAGCATGACCCGGGAGCTGGGCTATCCGCTGTTTGCCGGTTTCTCGCGCAAGGCGACCCAGTTGCTGCTGGATTACCACTGGCCGGGCAACGTGCGGGAGCTGAAGAACGTGGTGGAGCGCAGTATCTATCGTCAGGGCAATCCCCAGTTGCCGCTCTCGACGCTGGTGCTCAACCCGTTTGATTCCCCCTGGCGACCACTGGCTACGCAACCTGCGCAAGAGGCCCGAAGCGAGGTACAATCCGCATCCCCCCTCACCCTGCCGCTCGATCTCAAGCAGGCGGTGGCGGAATACGAGATTAATTTACTCAAGCAAGCGATGCAGCAATCCCAGTATAATCAGCGCAAAGCCGCTCAACTGCTGGCCTTAAGCTATCACCAGTTCCGTGGCATGCTACGCAAGTATCAGCTGCTGGATGGCGATAACGATGCAGAACAAGAGTGAAGGAGCGCGGTTGATGCCGACTCCAGCAACACGCCAGCCTTCGCGCTGGCACATTTGTATCAAAACGTGCGTACAAAATCCCTATAAGAACATGGTTCAACAATGAGAATGCTCACACCCTTGCTACTGGGTCTGCTGGTGCTGGTCACCGGCTGCCAGAAGCAACCCGAGGCCTCCAAAACCGGACTCATCTATTGTGCTGAGGGCTCCCCCCTCTCCTTCAATCCCCATGTTTCCAACTCCGGGGTTACGCTGGATGCCAGTGCCCGTCCGCTCTACGACCGCCTGCTGGAGGTGAACCCCAACACCCTGGCGCTGGAGCCGGCGCTCGCCACCCACTGGCAGATCAGCGAAGATGGCCTCACCTATACCCTGACCCTGCGCAAGGGGGTGACGTTTCACCATACCCCCTGGTTCAAGCCCACCCGCACCTTCAATGCCGATGACGTGGTCTTCACCTATGCCCGCCAGCTTGACGAGCAGCACCCCTATCACAATGTCTCCGGCGGGGATTACCCCTACTTCTACAGCCTGGGACAAGACCTGCTGATCAAGCGGGTGAGCAAGAAGGGGCCGCAAACGGTGGTATTCGAGCTGAACCAGCCGAACGCCTCCTTCCTCGCCACCCTGGCCAGCGACTATGCGGTGATCCTCTCCGCTGAATACGCCGAGCAGATGTTGCAGGCGGGCACGCCAGCCCTGCTGGATAGCCGCCCCATCGGCACCGGCCCGTTCAGCTTCAAGGAGTATCGCCACAACGAGTTCATCCGCTATCTGCGCCACCCCGGCTACTGGGGCGGCGATGCCAAGATTGAACAGCTGGTCTACGACATCACCCCCAAATCCGCCAAACGGCTGGCCAAGCTGCTGACCGGCGAGTGCGACGTGATGAGCACCCCTTCCGCCAGCCAGCTCTCGGTGATCAAGCAAAATCCGGAGCTGAGCCTCTCGGTCCAGTCGGGGATGAACGTCGCCTTTTTGGCCCTCAATACCCGCAAGCCGCCGTTCAACAACGTCAAGGTGCGGCAGGCCATTGCCAGCGCCATCAATATCGACAACCTGCTGCAGGCGGTCTATTTCGATACCGGTCTGCCCGCCAACAGCCTGCTGCCGCCCCTCTCATGGGGTTACAACCCCAGCCTGCCCGAGCGCAAACCCGATCTGAAACGGGCACGCCAGCTGCTCAAGGAGGCGGGACTGGAGAAAGGGTTCGAGATGCAGGTGCTGGTACAACCGGACGCCCGCCCCTACAACCCGGATGCGGTCAAGACTGCCCAGCTGATCCGCAGCGATCTGGCCAAGGTCGGGATCAAGCTCAAGATCGTGCAACGGGAGTGGCCGGTGATCGAAGGCCGTCTCACCAAGGGGCAGTACGACAGCCTGCTCTCCGGCTGGATTGCCGACAACGCCGACCCGGACAACTTCTTCCGCCAGCTGCTGAGCTGCTCGGCGGTGGAGCGGGGCAACAACTACAGCCGCTGGTGCAGCCCGGCCTTCGACCAGCTGCTGGATGATGCGGTCACCACGCCCCAGCTCTCATTCCGGCTGCGCAACTACTACTATGCCCAGACCCTGCTCAACGAACAGCTGCCGCTGATCCCTCTAGCGCACGCCTTGCGTACCCAGGTCAGCCGCAGTGACATCGAGGGGCTGACGCTGATGCCCTTTGGCGGCACCTCCTTCAACCAGGCTCACAGGGAGTAAGCATGCTTCTATACACCTTGCGCCGCATCAACCTGCTGCTCATCACCCTGCTGGCGCTGACCTTCGTCGCCTATCTGCTGGACTATCGGCTGATCGGCCATCAGATCAGCTTCTGGAGCGGTTATCCCGACTTCCTGCGCCGCATTTTCGCAGGTGATCTGGGGCTCTCCAGCGTCTCCGGGCTGCCGGTGCTGGACGAGATCCGCCACTACTTCCCGGCGACCCTGATCCTCTGTCTGGCGGCGTTTGCCATCTCGCTGCTGGTGGGTATTCCCCTCGGCACCTTGGCGGCCCTGTCACAGGGCAAGACGCTGGATCTCTCCATCATGACCGCCGGTCTGATCGGCTATGCGGTGCCAGTGTTCTGGCTGGCGCTGCTGGTGGTTATGCTCTTTTCGCTAGACCTTGGCTGGCTACCCGCATCGGGTCAGATCAGCCTGCTCTATGACGTGCCGCCCATCACGGGGATCGCGGTGATCGATGTGCTGCTCAGCCACGAGCCCTGGCGGCAAGCGGCGCTGCACGATGCCCTGCGCCACCTGATCCTCCCGTCACTGGTGCTGGCGGTGGTGCCCACCACCGAGGTGATCCGCCATGTGCGCAGCTCCCTCATCGACGTGATGAAGCAAAACTACATCAAGGCGGCGGCGAGCCGGGGTCTTTCCAAGGCGCAGATCGTCTGGCGCCATGGTCTCAAGAACGCCCTGCCGCCGGTACTGCCGCTGCTGGGTCTGCAACTGGGCAGCGTGCTCACCTCCGCCATGATCACCGAGGTGGTGTTCGAGTGGCACGGGATCGGCCGCTGGCTCATCAGCAGCATCGCCCTGCAGGATTACGCCGCCATTCGCGGCGCGACCCTGGTGGTCGCCAGTTTTGTGATCCTGACCAGCGTCAGCACCGAGTTGCTGACCACCCTTATCTATCCGGCACGGCGCAAAGAGTTGTATGCCAAACAAGATTGAACGCGCTCATGGCGTGACCAGGAGCCAGGTATCCTATGCAAGATAAATCGAACATCTATCCCGAGCTCAAGATCCTCTCGCCCCTTGAGCAGACGTGGGCCTCCTACAGTCGCAATCCGCTGGCCATGGCGGGGCTCTGGTGCTTTTTGCTGTTACTGCTCATCACCCTGGTAGGGCCGCTGGTCGTCCCCTACGGCATCGATGAACAGCATGCCGACAAGCTGCTGCTGGCCCCCTCCTGGGCGGCGACCGGCAATATCGACTACTTCCTCGGCACCGATGATCTGGGGCGCGACATGCTCTCCCGGCTGGTGGTGGGGGCGCGGCTCACCTTCGGTTACGCACTGGTGGTGGTGGTGATCGCCATGGTGGTGGGCTCCGCCATCGGCATCCTCGGCGGCATGAGCAAGGGGCTGAAATCGAGCGTGCTGCACCACCTGCTCGATACCCTGCTCTCCATCCCCTCCCTGCTGATGGCCATCATCATGGTCGCCATCATGGGGCCTGGTTTTGGCAATACCCTGATTGCCATTACACTCGCGTTGATCCCGCCCTTTATCCGGGCCACCTACAACGCGGTGCATGCCGAGATGCAAAAGGAGTACATCACCGCCAGCCGCCTCGATGGCTCGCCACCCTTCCGGATCATGCGTCTGGCTATTTTGCCCAACATCGTCGAAACCCTGGTGGCCCAGACCACCCGCACCTTGTCGGCAGCCATTCTCGATATCTCGGCAGTCGGGTTTCTTGGCCTCGGCGCCCAGTCTCCCCAACCGGAGTGGGGCACCATGCTGGCCGATTCGAGCGACCTTATCTATCTCGCCCCCTGGACCGTCACCCTGCCCGGCATCGCCATCCTGTTCAGCGTGCTGGTGACCAATTTAGTTGGTGAAGGCATTCGCGAAGCACTCAAAGAGGGGAACGACTGATGCCTCTGCTCGACATACGCAATCTCACCATCGAGATCGACACCCCGCAAGGCAAGGTCAAGGCGGTGGACAAGGTGAGCCTGACCCTGACCGAGGGGGAGATCCGCGGTCTGGTGGGTGAATCCGGCTCCGGCAAGAGTCTGGTGGCCAAGGTGATCGTCGGCATCGAGAAGGACAACTGGACGGTACGTGCCGACCGGATGCGCTTCAACGACATGGATCTGCTGACCATGGCCCCCAAGGAGCGCCGCCGCATCATGGGCCGCGAGATCGCCATGATCTTCCAGGACCCTATCAGCTGTCTCGACCCCTCCGAGGAGATCGGCACCCAGCTGGAAGAGGCGATCCCGACCGATTCGTTCGAGGGGCAATTCTGGCAGCGCTTCCAGTGGCGTAAGAAAAAAGCCATCGCTCTGCTGCACCGGGTCGGCGTCAAGGATCACCGCAAGGTGATGCGCGCCTATCCCCATGAGCTGTCGGATGGCATGTGCCAGAAGGTGATGATCGCCATGGCCATTGCCAACAAGCCGCGCCTGCTGGTGGCCGACGAGCCCACCAGCGCCATGGAATCCACCACCCACTCCCAGATCCTGCGGCTGCTGGACAAGATGAACAAGCTGGGCAACACCACCATCCTGATCATCAGTAACGACATCGCAGCCATCGCCAACCTGACTGACACCATCAACGTGATGTACTGCGGCCAGATGGTGGAGGTGGGCACCCGGGAGCAGATCCTCGAGACCCCGCATCACCCCTATACCGATGCACTGCTCAAATCGATCCCCGACTTTGACAAGCTGGTACGCCACAAGTCGCGCCTCGAAACCCTGCCCGGCGTCATCCCGCCGCTGCAACACCTGCCCATCGGCTGCCGTCTGGGGCCACGCTGCCCCTACGCCCAGAAGCAGTGCGTGCAGACCCCGCTGATGAACAAGATCAAGGGCCATCAGTTCAGCTGTCACTTCCCGCTGAACATGGAGGAGCCGAAAAAATGATGACCGTTAATGCCCCCATGAAGGAGCCCCGCTTGTGATCGAGCCATCCCTGTTGCAGGTCAGAGGCCTTAGCAAAACCTACCAGAACCGCACCGGTCTGTTCCGTCGTCAGGCGGTGGAGGCGATCAAGCCCCTCTCGTTCGACCTCGACGTGGGCCAGACCCTCGCCATCGTCGGCGAAGCGGGCTCCGGCAAGAGTACCCTCGCTCGCATTCTGGCCGGCATGATCGAGCCCACCAGCGGCGACATCGCCATCGACGGCCAGCTGATGGTGCATGGCGATTACCAGACTCGCTGCAAACTGCTGCGGATGATTTTTCAGGATCCCAACACTTCGCTGAACCGCAAGATCCGGGTCGGCCAGATCCTGGAAACCCCGCTGCGCCTCAACACCGAAATGAGTGAAGAGGAGCGCCGCGAGAAGGTGGTACAGACCCTGCGCATGGTGGGGATGCTGCCGGATCACGCCCTGTTCTATCCGCAGATGCTCTCCTCCGGACAGCAGCAGCGGGTGGCACTGGCGCGGGCGCTGATCCTCAACCCCAAGATCGTGGTAGCCGATGAGGCGCTCTCCACCCTGGATATCTCGGTGCGCTCCCAGATCATCAACCTGCTGCTGGAGATGCAGGAGACCATGGGGCTCAGCTATGTGCTGGTGGCCAACGATCTGGGCATCGTCAGCCATATCAGCGACGAGGTGCTGGTGATGCATGAAGGGCGGGTGGTGGAGCGCGGCAAGACCCTCAAGGTGTTTGCCGACCCCCAGCACGAGGTGACTCGGCGTCTCATCCAGAACTACAACAACGAATACCGCAAATAGAGAGGCGCTGGCCGCTTCCCTTGCCATTGTTCCCCACCGCTCTGACACGGCGGGATCAAAAAAGCCCACTGCATGCAGTGGGCTTTTTGTTATCGGAGTCGCCGCTTAGGCTTGCAGCAACAGACGGTTGATGCGGGAGACGAAGCTCGCCGGATCGTTCAGCCCGCCCTGCTCGGCCAGCTGGGCCTGTTCATGCAGCAGGGTGACCCACTCGCCGAACAGCGCCTCGTCTTCGATGGTGTCGAGTTTCTTCACCAGCGCGTGGTCAGGGTTCAGCTCCAGAATGTACTTCTGCTCCGGCACCGGCTGACCGGCGGCGCGCATCAGCTTGATCATCTGGGTGCTCATACCGTAAGCGTCGGTGACGATGCAAGAGGGTGAATCGGTCAGACGGTGGGTGACGCGCACCTCTTTTACCGCTTCACCGAGGCTCTTCTTGACCCGCACAACCAGACCGGCGTTGGCTTTTTCGGCCTCTTCTTGCGCCTGCTTGGAGGCTTCATCTTCCAGATCGCCGAGATCCAGTTCGCCACGGGTGACGGAGATGAGCTGCTTGCCGTCGAACTCGGTCAGGTGGCTCATCAGCCACTCATCGACACGCTCCCACATCAGCAGCACTTCGACGCCCTTCTTGCGGAAGATCTCGAGGTGCGGGCTGTTCTTGGCAGCGGCATAGGAGTCAGCAGTGATGTAGTAGATCTTCTGCTGACCTTCCTTCATGCGGCCAACGTAATCCTCGAGAGAGACGGTCTGGGCTTCGCCCTCGCCAGCGGTGCTGGCAAAGCGCAGCAGCTTGGCGATCTCTTCGCGGTTGGCGTAATCCTCGGCCGGGCCCTCTTTGAGCACATTGCCGAACTCGCTCCAGAACTTGGCGTACTTCTCGGCATCGTCTTTCGCCAGCTTGGAGAGCATGGTCAAGACGCGCTTGGAGCAAGCCTTGCGCAGGGAGGCTGTCACCTTGTTATCCTGCAGAATTTCACGGCTAACGTTGAGCGGCAGATCGTTGGAGTCCAGCACCCCTTTGACGAAGCGCAGGTAGGTCGGCATAAACTGCTCGGCGTCATCCATGATGAAGACGCGCTGCACGTAGAGCTTCAAACCGTGCTTCTGCTCGCGGTTGTAGAGGTCGAACGGTGCACGGGCCGGTACGTAGAGCAGGCTGGTATACTCCTGCGCCCCTTCCACCCGGTTGTGACCCCACAGCAGCGGATCTTCGAAGTCGTGAGCAACGTGCTTGTAGAACTCCTGATACTCCTCGTCCTTGATATCTTTCGGGTTACGGGTCCACAGTGCAGTCGCACGGTTGACCTGCTCCCACTCGCCCGGGGTGCCGACGATGGTTTCGCCATCCTCTTCCCGATCCGGCGTGCCCTCTTTGAACATCTCGACCGGCACGCTGATGTGATCGGAATATTTGCTCACCACGGAGCGCAGACGCCAGTCGTCGAGGAACTCTTCTTCCTCGGCACGCAGGTGCAGGATAACGTCGGTACCGCGACCCTCTTTGGTCACGTCAGCCACGGTGAAGGAGCCTTCCCCTTCCGATTCCCACTGCACGCCTTGGCCCGGCTCGGTACCGGCGGCGCGGGAGACCACTGTCACCTTGTCGGCAACGATAAAGGCGGAGTAGAAACCGACCCCGAACTGACCGATCAGCTGGGAATCACGCCCCTGATCACCGGAGAGGTTCTTGAAAAATTCGGCGGTGCCGGACTTGGCGATGGTACCTAGGTGCTCGATCACCTGATCACGGGTCATACCGATCCCGTTATCGGAGATGGTCAGGGTACGCTTCTCTTTGTCCACCACCAGACGCACACGCAACTGGCCGTCGTTTTCGAACAAAGAGGCATCGGAAAGCGCCTTGAAGCGCAGCTTGTCCGCCGCATCGGATGCGTTGGAGATCAGCTCGCGCAGGAATACTTCTTTGTTGGAGTAGAGGCTGTGAGCCATCAGGCTCAGCAGTTGTTTGACTTCAGTCTGAAAGCCGTGGGTTTCGGCATGAACACTTTGGGTCATGGACCAATCCTCAGAAACATCGGGTTGAACATATGCCCAACCTAGATGGGGACGGCCAGTCAAATATCAAGGGGCGAGTGTGCAATCCTGCTCACTCGCCCCTCTAAATCCGATCAAACGGCTATTTATTGCCCAGCTCATCCCCTGTTTATGCGGGGTAGCAGGCAGGCTCGCCTTGCTATTTCAAGCGCTGCCGCCCCATCAGGGAGTGGGAGAGCGTGGTGCCATCCACCAGCTCCAGCTCTCCCCCTACCGGCACGCCGTGGGCGATGCGGCTCACCTCCACCCCGGCATGACGGGCCATGTCGGCGATATACCAGGCGGTGGCATCCCCCTCGATAGTGGGATTGGTGGCGAGGATCAGCTCGCTGATGTGCTCATCCTTCAACCGGCGCTCGAGAATATCGAGCCCCAGCTCCTCCGGGCCGATGCCGTCGAGCGGCGACAGATGGCCCATCAGCACGAAGTAGCGGCCGGAGAACTGGCCGGTCTGCTCGATGGCAGCCACATCCGCCGGACTCTCCACCACACAAAGCAGGCCGTTCTCTTCCCGCTTGGGATTGGCGCAGATATCGCAGCGATCGTTCTCGGTAAAGGTGCGGCAGTGGCTGCAGTGACCAATCTCGGTCAGGGCCCGGGAGAGCAGCTGGGCCAATCGCAAGCCGCCGCTGCGCTCACGCTCGAGCAGGGTAAAGGCCATCCGCTGGGCAGACTTGGGCCCCACCCCCGGCAACACCTGCAGGGCTTTCATCATCTCATCGAGCAGGGGACTGAACTTCATAACACTCCTTACACAGGCCAGCCCCTCGCCACCACCAGGGCAACGACGGGTCAGCAAAACAGGATAACGCCATTGGCGCAGGACTATACCCGAGCCAGCCCCCCATCGCCATCGGCTTGCCCACCGCGCCCGCAAAAACGCGGATAGCAAAAAGCCCTGATGGAAACATCAGGGCTTTCAATCTGGCAGTGCATTGTGGTGCGGAACGTCAGATCCGCAGCGACAAACAACAGACTGTTCGCCATTGCCGCTTTTTAAGACGAGCCGCAACTTCGGACAAACCAAGCGAAGTTTTTCGCGCCGCACTGCCAGCTCCACGTCTGGATGGCGCCTAAAAACAAAAAACCGACCATCAGGTCGGTTTTTGCAATTTGGCGGTGAGGGAGGGATTCGAACCCTCGATACGTTGCCGTATACACACTTTCCAGGCGTGCTCCTTCAGCCACTCGGACACCTCACCAAATTTTTGCTCACTACTTTACTTTATGTGCTTGAGCTGCACATTCGCTGGCGGGCCATGCCGCGGCGACGGGGCGTAATGTAAGGGATACGATGGCTTTTGGTCAATGCAATTTTTTACTTTTTGCNCTCACTACTTTACTTTATGTGCTTGAGCTGCACATTCGCTGGCGGGCCATGCCGCGGCGACGGGGCGTAATGTAAGGGATACGATGGCTTTTGGTCAATGCAATTTTTTACTTTTTGCGTTCGTTTGCTCAATATCCGAACCAAGTGACCAAAAATATGCCGTTTCGTATCCCTTTCAATCAATTTACTGCCGCTTCGTGCAAATGTTCACCTTTGAGTGCCTCTTCCAGCGAGCCGTAAAACTCCAGCTTGCCGGGCTGTGGTCGCACCTTGGCGCGGGCCAGGGTCTTGAGCGGCTGGAACTGCAGTTCGGCCACTCGCAACTCGACACCGGCTTTGGCCATCAGCTTGCCAAACTGAAGGAAGGCTGACAGGCCGCCCGCATCGAGGATGGAGACCGCCTCCATCTGCAACACCAGCACCTTGTGTCCTTTCACTTGCGCTTCCAGCTCGGCAAAGACCCGTTCGGCCGCAGCAAAGAAGAGCGGGCCATTGATCTTGTAAAGCAGACCGTTGTCCGGCACCTCATGGGCATAGCGCTTGTGCTCGGCCAAATCGTGCAGCTTGGTCATCTTGGCGATTTCGCGCATAAAGAGCAGGGACGCCAGGATCACCCCGAAGGTGATGGCGATGACCATGTCGAAGATAACGGTGAGTGACAGGCAGACCAGCAGTACCAGCACATCGGATTTGGGGGCGCGGCGGATCAGCTCCACCACCTTGTGCGCTTCACTCATGTTCCAGGCCACGATCAGCAACAAGGCAGCCATGGCCGAGAGCGGCAACCAGGAGAGCCAAGGGGCCAGCACCAGAATGGCGGCTAGCACCACCAGCGCATGGACGACCCCCGAGATGGGTGACGTCGCCCCGGCGCGGACGTTGGCGGCAGAACGAGCGATGGCGGCGGTGGCAGTAATGCCGCCAAAGAACGGGGCGAAGATGTTGCCAAGCCCCTGCCCCACCAGCTCGGCGTTGGAGCTGTGTTTGCGACCGGTCATGCCATCGAGCACCACGGCGCAGAGCAGCGATTCGATCGCCCCCAGCATCGCCATGGAGAAAGCGGCAGGCAGCAACCGCTCAAGGGCGGCCAGCTCCCACGCCACAGGGGCGCCATCCGGCCCGGGCAAGGCCCAGGGCATCACCAGGGTCGGCGCGATGGGAGGGATCCCCATCCCCACGGTGCCATCGGCCAATGTGTAGCTGAACTTGCTGCCGATGGTGGCCACATCCACCCCGAAGTAATGGAGGCCAAAACCCAGCCCCACCCCGACCAGCACGGCGGGCAGGTGGCCGGGCACTGGCAGGCGCAGCCGCGGCCAGAGCAGCAGCACGGCCAGCGTTGCGACCCCCACCAGGGTATCGCCCCACTGCCAGCTTGGCAGGGCGGCGGCCAGCGCCTCAACCTTGCCCAGATAGGTTTCTGGCATCTCGGGCACGCTCAGACCAAAGAAGTCCTTGATCTGCAAGGTGGCGATCACGATGGCAATACCACCGGTAAAGCCCAGCGTCACTGACGGCGGAATGTACTCGATGAGGCGGCCAAGACGGGCCATCCCCATCGCCACCAGAAAGAGGCCGGAGATGAGCGTCGCCATCAACAGACCGCCAACCCCGAACTGCTGGGCGACCGGATAGAGGATCACCACAAAGGCGGCGGTCGGGCCGGAGATAGAGTAACGGGAGCCACCGGTCACGGCGATCACGATACCGGCGATGATGGCGGTATAGAGACCGTGTTGCGGCGGTACACCGCTGGCGATGGCCAGCGCCATGGCGAGCGGGATGGCGATGATGCCCACCGTCACACCGGCGATAAGATCACGGCCGAAGCGGGCCATGCTGTAAGGTTCATCAATACAGGACTGGCGTAAGGCGATGGCGAGCTTCACGCTATTTAAAGAGGCTTGCTTGTGCATGTATATCGTAATACCAGAAGAGGGAGATAAAGGCCGGAGAGATCCGGCGCCCGATCATCATCAAGGGCCGGCAGGGCTGTCGACGCGGCGATGGTATCCTGCGTAACCTTACTCCAGACGGGCCATTTTTTCGATGGGCAGGATCAATGAAAAGCATTCTGACCCATTATTTGGCCTATTTGCCGCCAAATCGCCGATCTTGACTCCTGCTCTCCCTCTTTTAGCCACAAAGATTACCATTTGAGCCTCCATTGATTGCCAGCACGTTCGCGACATCATGCTGGCATCATCAGGTTGATGCGAACCGAACAAATCCACTCTTCACCGATCGACCAAGGTAATGGCAAGGGACTGATTGTGCTGAAAATAAACCGCAAAGCGCAACTTTTGGGCAAACAGTCCGAAAATCCGGTTTTCGGGGAGTTCGCGGGTTGACACCCGCCTCCCTGGTCATTAATATTCGCCCCGTCTTAACGAGACAGGCAATTCCTCCTTAGTTCAGTCGGTAGAACGGCGGACTGTTAATCCGTATGTCACTGGTTCAAGTCCAGTAGGAGGAGCCAATTCCCTCGTAGTTCAGTCGGTAGAACGGCGGACTGTTAATCCGTATGTCACTGGTTCAAGTCCAGTAGGAGGAGCCAATTCCCTCGTAGTTCAGTCGGTAGAACGGCGGACTGTTAATCCGTATGTCACAGGTTCAAGTCCTGTCGAGGGAGCCACATTATAAAGCCCAGCCTTTTGGCTGGGCTTTTTCGTATCTGCTGTTCGCCCCCTTCCCTGCCACGCGCGCCCCTCAAATGTCCTCTGCCATAACGTCTCTTGTCGGCATGTGATGACCAACCAGCACACTGTTTGACATGCCAATTGCACGCCATCCCATCAACAAGTGGCTGGATTGACCAGCCCCTGTGTGTGCCCTCATCTCACTGCCGGATGCCGGGATCAGAAGCGGTAGAGCAGCCCCGTGGTCATGCTGGTGGAGCGAATGTCGTAAAAGTCGATCCCGGAGTTTGCCGTGGCGTAGCTGGCGCTCAGGAGTGCAGAGAGCGGCGCGATGCCAAACAGCTGGTGCCAGAAGAGGGTGGCATCGATGGCCATGTCGCGGCTGTCGGCACGCTGGCCAAACAGCGGGTCGGCCTCGTCATAGTAGCGTTTGCCCAGATAGAGGTTGCTGACAAACGACCAGCGGGGCGAGGTTTTGGCGTAGGTGAGCTGCAACCCCTTGCTCACATAAGACTCGGCACTGCCCGCCAGATCCGCCTTCTGGTAGCGCAATGCTGGCTCGAGGAACTGATCGTCTGCCAGCCGGAACTGGTAGGAGAGTTCGGCGGTGTTGACCCGGCCATTGCGATCCAGCATCCCCATCACCGCACGGCCATATTGCTCGCCACTGGACTCCTCATCCACCTTGACGTCGCGGCTGGTGACGCTGCCACTGAGCGCACTGTCCCAGATGTTGTCCCACGCCAGACGGGCACCGTGGGAGCGCACCTCGCTCTCCTGACGTACCACCCCCACCGCAAAGGGATCGCGCCACACCTTGACCGGGGTGGCGTTGAACACCAGCGAACCGGCCACGATCCCCTTGTCCCCCAGCTGCTGGCGCAGCCCGAACTGCTGGGTGCCGTCGCCGCGAATGGCATCCTGAATGAGGTTGCCCAGGAACAACTGACTGCCGGTGGAGGCAAAGGTGTAGCGCAGATCCCCGTTGATCGCCGGTGCAACATTGTGTTGCTTTACCGCAGCCCCCAGAGCGTCTATCCGCTCGCTACCTGCACTCCCCGTGGCAAAATTGGACTGGGTCTCGACAACGCTGGCCCCTGCCAGCACACTGCCGGAAAAGCCAGATTCCCCGGGAATGGCTCCCAGATCTTCAGCCTGAACCCCGCTTGCAACCAGTACACCCATACCCAACAGCAGACCAATACGCATCGCAACACTCCTGGCAAGCGGCCACAAGCGTGGACCGAGCCTGATAAATAGGAGGGAGGCTATCGCCCCCCGGAATCGAGAAGCGGCATGTTACGGCAGGGAAAAATCACAAATAAGACGGCGGGATGCGGTTTTATTTTTTATGATGGCTTTTTATTTTTTTATAGGCGCAAGCAGGGGACGACCCGGCATAATGAGCCCCCACAGTGGTACAACGCTGCGGGCGGCTCGCGTCATACTCACTCTATTTACCCCTGTTCCCAACATCGGAGTTTTCATGCGTCGATTCAATTTCATGCTCAATGGCAGCCGATTGATGATGTTCCCCTTCTACGTCTGCATTCTGGTGTGCGTGGCTCTGCTGATGGTGAAGTTTGCCATGCAGCTCTATCTGCTCTGCATCAACATCATCGAGATCCCCTACATGGACCTCATCACCGGCGTGCTGACCCTGGTGGACTTCGTGCTGGTGGCCCAGATGCTGATCCTGGTGGCGGTCTGCGGCTATGTGCAATTTATCCAGACCCAGGAGCAGCGCGAGGCTATCGGCGACAACTGGCTCAGCAAGATCAACTTTGCCTCCCTCAAGCTCATCGTCATCAACTCGCTGGTGACCATCGCCGGGGTGGAGGTGCTCAAGGCATTTCTCGAAGATGGCATCACCAATGAGGTGGAGATGAAGTGGTCCGTGGTGGTGTTTCTCGCCTTCTCGCTGGCCGCGCTCATCTATGCGGTGACCGAGCGGATGGCGGATCATAAATAGTCGGGCCTGATCACTGTGCTTGTTCAGCCTTGATTCACCAGCAATACAATTGATAACACTTTTCATTATTCTTACAGCGTTATAAACTTGCTCCCCCCGGGCTGCCCCGCCCGGGTGCTGGAGCCGTTATGACAAGCCTTTCTCTCTCCCCCCGACAATTCTGGCAGTGGCTGGCCTATCACCATCAGGCCGCCGAGGGCTCCCTCTACCTGATGTTCTTCTCCGGCCTGCTACTGTGGGAACCGCTGACCCCGATCTGGTCGCTGGCGCGCTGGAATCTGTTTCTCCACGTGATGCTCTCGCTCACCCTGTTTCCGCTGCTGTTTGGCGCCTTCTGGCTCTCCCATCGCAACCTGTTAAGCCGCAGCAACAAATCCTTTTTGCGCACCACGGGGCGGATTATCGAAGCCCTGCTGCTGGTCTGTCTGGCCAGCGGCCTGCTGCTGGTGCTGCACGGCACTCCGGGCGATGCCATGGGCAGCCTCGCCAGCTGGGCCCACTGGCTGAGCGCGTTGGCGTTAACTCCTCTGGTGCTGCGCCACGCCTGGCGCTGGACCATCTTGAAATGGCGCTCCTGATCCCATGTTGAAGTCATCTCTCTGTGCATGTTTGTCACCCCTGCTGGCCCTCGTCCTGCTGCTGGCTAGCCCCTTCGCGTTTGCCCAGCAGATGGGCGCCGGGATGCTCGCCTATGAGGAGGGGCAAAGCCCGCGCCTCGTCACCGCCAACCTGAGCGCAGGCTCGGTCACCCAGCTTGAGCGCGATAGCGGAAAGCGGCTCAAGGAGGTGCAGCTGGGCGGCGATCTGCGCCAGCTTGCCCGCGCCGATGACGGCACCCTGCTGGTCACCGACTACAGCGGCGATCGCCTGCTGCTGCTGGATGATGATCTCGATCTGGAAAAGGCGATTCCCACCGGCCATCGCCCCTACGGGGTCATCTTCGATGCCAAGCGGCAGTGGTTCTGGGTCACGCTGTTCGAATCAGCTCGCCTGCAGGCCTACGACACCGCGGGCAACCTCCAGCTGGATGCAGAAACCGCCGAGACTCCGCGTGGGCTGGCCCTGACCGACGATGATCGCCTGCTGCTCACCCACGCCATGACGGGCCAGCTCGCCATCTATGATCTCGCCAAGCTTGGCCACAGCGCCAAGGGCACTCCCCTGCCCAAGCCCAAGCTCATTACCCTGGCCGAGACCCACAGCAACACGCCGAGCGACTCTCAGGGATTGCCGCGTCTGCTCGATGGCATCGCCCTCTCCCCCGATGGCAGCGAAGCCTGGCTGCCCCACGTGCTGTGGAGCTTTGATCACCCCTTCCAGTTTCAAAGCACTGTCTTTCCGGCCGTCTCCATCATCGATCTCGATGAGGAGAAAGAGCGGGTCGATGAAAGAAAACAGCTCTTTTTGCAGATCAATCTGCCCAGCGTCGGCAACCGCAGCCAGATCGTCTCCAACCCGTTCGCCGCGCGCTTCGCCGCCGACGGCAAGCGGGTCTATCTGACGCTGGCGGGCTCGGAAGATCTGCTGGTGTTTGACCTGTCGCGCAGCGGCAAATCCAACAACAACCGTCACCGCCGCAAGAAGTTTCAGGGGGGCGCCAAGGCGACCCAGCTGTTGCGTCACCTGCCGGGCCAGAATCCGCGGGATCTGCTGATCGATGGCGACCATATTCTGGTGCACAACGCCATGGGGCAGGATCTCACCCGCCTCAATAGCGGCGGCAGCGGCCCGTTTGCTCGGGTCACCGTCGATGTGCCCCACTTCTCCAAACTGGTAGAGACGGATCCGCGCCCCGAACCGCTTCAGCGCGGCGAGCGGCTATTCAACCTTGGCAACACCGCCGCAAACTCACGCTTCCCCATGGCGGGGGACAACTGGATGAGCTGCAACTCCTGCCATCTGGACGGATTCAATTTCACCAACCGCTATCTGATGGCGGCCCATCGCCAGAAGAGCGGCGACAACGCCATCAACGGCCACGCCAACCTCACCAACATGGTGGCGGGGGATTTTGTCGGCGAATACCTGCGCATGACCCAGCAGACCCAGGGCGGCATGGGCCATGACACCCGCGATGGCGCCGAGCCGGTTGACCCCACGAGGCCCCAACCGGAAGTGAAAGCGATGATGGAGGATCTGCACGCCTTCGTCACCGCCGATGGCAACCTCCCCTATCTCGCCAACTGGCTGCGACTCGATGCCCCGCGCACGGATCCCGCCAAGGCGCCGACCACTCACCCGAAAGAGTGGCTCAACTCTGCCTCCTGCCAGAACTGCCACAGCCAAGCGTTCAAGGATTGGAGCGAGAGCAACCACCGGTTGATGGGCAACTCCCATCCCTACTACAAGGTGGTGCAGGCGTTGGCCCGCGAAACCGAAGGGGAAGCGTTCGGCCAGTGGTGCCAAGGCTGCCATATGCCCCAGCAGGTGATGACAGGCCAGCTGGATCTGCCCAAGGGCTCCCACATGTTCGAGCAGGGCGGCGCCTCGCTGATTGCTGCCCACAAGGCGGGCGAACCTGTGGTGGAGGAAGGGACCGGCTGCGTGCTCTGCCATCGCATCACCAAGGTAGAAGATGCGGGCGGCAACAGCGCCTTTACCGTGAATTTGAAAGACCGCGAGAGCTATGTGTTCGAGGATGCCGCGGGCGGCAGCCTTAAGCACTGGCTGGCCGAGCGGCAGATCAACGCCCGTCCGGCGGCCCACAAAGCCTCCTATCAAAAGGATTTCTACCGCGACGCAGCCCTTTGCAAGTCGTGCCACAACGAGTTTGCCCCGGGCACCGGCGCCAATATCGTCAACACCTGGGACGAGTGGGAAAAATCCAGCTTCGCGAACGCGGAGGATCCCGCCAAGCGGCGCACCTGTATCGACTGCCATATGAACCCGGAGCCGGGCAATGGCGGCGCGCCGGTGGCGGGCCAGTCCACCGAAAACGGCACCATGAAAGACCGGCTCTATCGCCACAACTTTACCGGCGCCCAGCACCAGCTGGTGGGGCTGCGCAATCCCGACCTTGAGCAGGAGAGTCTGGCCCTGCTGCGCTCCAGCGCTACCCTCTCCGCCCGTATCGAACAGGCTGCCGATAGTCAGCGGCTGGTGGTGCGGGTCGCCAATACCGGCGCAGGCCATGCCCTGCCCACCGGGGTGGCCGATTTTCGTGAACTCTGGCTGGAGCTGACCGTCACCGACGCCAGCGGCAAGCTGGTGCTTGCCAGCGGCCAGCCAGTGGATGGCGCCGTCCCAGAAGATGCGCGACTGTTCAGAAAAGTGTTCGGCGATGCCGAGGGCAAGCCGGTGGGGCTCAAGTTCTGGCGCTACGCCAAACTGCTGGAAGATACCCGCATTCCGGCCGATGGCTGGCGCGATGAAGTCTGGCCGCTGCCCGCAGAAGCCCAAGGGCCCTTCAAGGCCGATATCAAACTCAATTTCCGCACCTACCCCAAGTGGGTCAATGATGCGGTGCGCGCCGCCGAGCCGAGCTTGCCGGAGCCACCCATAGTGCAACTCAATCGGCTGCAACTGACCCTGCAGCCTCTCTCCATCACGCCCGCTACGGAGCCTCAATCCTGATGTTTGCAAGTTTTCTCATTACCCTGCGCGAGGGGCTGGAAGCCTTCCTGCTGGTCGGCATCTGCCTCTCCTACCTCGCCAAGCTGGGGGCGAGCCGCTACAACAAGTTCATCTATCTGGGGGTGGGGCTTGGCCTTATCGCCTCACTTGTCGTCGCCTTCCTGTTCCAGGTGGTGGTGAGCCAGTTCGAGAGCGAGCGTTACAACCACCTGTTGATGGCGGGGATCCTGATGTTTGCCACTCTGGTGCTCACCTATATGGCGATCTGGATGCAAAAGCAGGCCAAATCCCAGGTGGGAGCCATGACGGCGCGCATCGATGCGGCCATCGATGGCGGCAACCTGTTTGGTCTGGTGCTGCTCGCCTTCCTCGCTGTGATGCGTGAAGGGTTTGAAACCGTGCTCTTCTTCTCCGCCCTGCTCTACTCGGGCCAAGGGGTGGATCTGCAATCCGGCCTGATAGGCGCGCTGGCGGGGCTGCTGGTCTCCGTTGCGCTGGTGTGGGGGCTGCTGCGCTCCACCCGCAAGGTGGCGCTGGCCCCCTTCTTCCGCTGGACCGGCCTGCTTATCATCATCATCGCCGCAGGCCTGTTGTCGTCCGCCGTCAACATGTTGCAGGCAGCGGACGTCATCACCTTCTGGACGACGCCGGTGTTCGATATCAGCCACATTCTCGACGATCAGGGGGTATTTGGTACCTTCCTGCGCGCCCTGTTTGGCTACAATGCCTCACCCGCTGGCTTGCAGCTGCTGACCTGGGCCATCTATCTGGCGATCTTCGTTACCCTCTGGCAGCGCAGCTATCGTCCGCAGGTGAACGCCGCGTCCAACAAGGGCTGAGCCCGCCTTGTGGTAGCAAGGACAAGTGATAACAACACCATTCTGGAGCCGCGCCCTGGCACGGTTCCCTTATCTATCAAGCAGTTTCGGAATAGGTCATGAGCGATAACAACAAGAAAAGCATTGCGGTGCTGGGCGCTGGCCCCGCTGGTTTGATGGCGGCCTGGCGCCTGCGCCGCGCCGGTTTTGCGGTCACCCTGTTCGAGCAGGAGCCGGTGGTGGGCGGCATGTGTGCCACCCAGACCTTCAAGGGGCGCGATGGGGAGTATCGCTTTGACTACGGCGGTCACCGCTTTATCACCAAGAACCCCGAGCTGCTCGCCTTTATCGACGAGCTGATGGGGGATGACCTGCTCCACGCGATGCGCAAGAGCGTCATCCGCTTTGGCGGGCGCACCTATGACTACCCCTTGAACCTGCCCAACCTGCTCAAGACGGCGCCGCTGGCCCTGATGGCCGGTGCGGTGAAAGACTTGCTGCTGTTGCCCTTTAGCAAGAAGCCGGATGATTTCGCCAAGGCGAGCTTTGCCGAGTGGATCCAGAGTCACTTCGGTCGCACCCTCTACCGCCAGTTCTTCGAGGGTTACACCGGCAAACTATGGGGCATCAACCCGGACAAGCTCTCCGCCGACTGGGCCGGTCAGCGCATCAGCCTCATCGATTTGAAAGACGTGGCGCGTCGCCTGCTGCCAAGACGCAACGGGAGTATCTCGGTGCGCACCTATGCCCGCAAGTACCGCTACCCCAAATATGGCTTCGGCCAGATCTTCACCACCCTGGGGGAACGGCTGGTGGCAGAAAGGGTTGAGCTGAAAACCGGCGCCACCATCACCCGCCTTGAGCAGGCTGATGGCCGCATTGAACGGGTGTATTGGAAACAAGATGACGTTGAGCAGAGCGAGCGATTTGATCAGGTGATCTCCACCCTGCCGCTGCCGCTCACCTGCCAGCATCTGGGCTTGCCGTGCGATCTGCACTACCGATCCTTGCGCTTCGTCAATATGCCCCTCAAACAGGAGAACCTGTCGGACAACACCTGGCAGTACCTGTCCGATCCCCATATTCTGGCCACCCGCCTGCAGGAGCCGCGCCGCCGCAGCCCCTTTATGGCGCCCCAGGGTCAGACCTCGGTGATGCTGGAGATCCCCTGCAATCCGGGGGATGCCACCTGGCAGGCACCGCTGGCCGATCTGCGCGGTCGGGTTACCGCTGATCTGGCGAGCCTTGGCGTCGATACCACCAAGCTTGGTGATGAGACCTTCGAAGCCCGCAGCGAATACGCCTATCCGCTGATGGACCTTGGCTATCAGGCGCGCCGCAACGAAGCTATCAAGGCGCTGATGCCGATCACCAACCTCATCATGACCGGCCGTCAGGGGACATTCCGCTACATCTTCACCGACACCGCCATGGAGATGGGGATGATGGCCGCCGACATGGTGATCGACGGGGTGGACAGACGCCACGCCATCTTCAATCATCGCAACGAAAATACCGTGATTGAAACCCAGAGCGTGGCATGAGAAGCATTGTCGGTGTCCAACAGGTAGGCAGACGCCGCAACACCTTCAACCAGCGCAACGAAAATACCGTGATCGAGACCCAGAGCGTGGCCTGAGGGCCGCGCCATTGGCATAACCTCTTGGCATAAGTAAGGAGAACAGGATGACCATCCGCCCGGGTTTACTCGCCCTCACCCTGCTGCTGACCCTGAGCGGTCAGGCGCAGGCATACTCCTACGCCGCCGCCGGCAAGGAACCGCTGATCGACGCCCGCGAGGCACTGCTGACCGCCGCCACTGACGGCAAGGATGCCAGCGCCACCTTGAGCGAGATTGCCGACGAGCTGATCTATCTGGAACAGCACCACAAGGTAGAACTGCAAGCGCCGCTGGCCGCGGCCATCAAGACCAAAGATGCCGCCGCCACCGCCGCCCTGCTCAATCGGGCCTACAAGGCGGAGATCGAGCGCCGCCTCGAAGGGGCCAGCCAGAACCTTGGCGACTACCAGACCGCCAAGGTTCTGGTGGTCAAGAGCAAGCGCTTCCTCGATCTGATCCTCCCATCACTCAGTGAAGGGGATCGCAAGGCAGCCGAACAGGCGCTGGCCAAGGTGCTGGATGCCATCGGTAACCCGGGGGTATTCGGGGTGGGCGCCAAGCCCGCCGATGCCGCCGCCTTTAGCGATGCAGAAAAAGCGCTGATGGCCGTGCTGGCGCCGCTTTGATGGCCTCTCAATGATGACGACAGCCCCCCTCATCCCCGGCCCTTCTCCCGCAAGGGGAGAAGGGGGGCGTCACCACGGCCGATTACGCTTCGCTAATCGACCCTACTTGCTGATCCTGCTGCAACTGGCCTGGCTCGGCTGGCTGCTGGCCTTCCCGGTGGCGCTCGATTCCGACGATGCCCTCAATTTCGCCCACGGGGTGACGCGCTTTAGCGTGCTGGAGTTCTCCCCTCACTTTCCGGGCTACCCCGCCTTTATCTGGCTGGCGCGGCTGATCAATCTGGTGGTGGACGATCCGGCCCGCGCGGTGCAGTGGGCAAGCCTCTTGGGCAGCAGTTTGCTGGCGCCGCTCGCCGCCTGGCTGGCGGTGAAATTATGGCAACGGCCAAGCCTGCTGGCGCCGGTCTGGCTGCTGGTGCTGGCCCTGCCGCTCACCCCGACGCTGGCGCTCTCCGGCCTCTCGGACGGGCCCGCGCTCGCCGCCTGGCTGGGCGCGCTCTTGGCCTTGCAGCAGCGCAGAATTGCGCTGGCAGGTCTGTTACTCGGTCTGTTGCTGGCCCTGCGCCCCTCCTACTTCGTGCTGGCCCTGCTGCCTCTGTGGCTCGGGATGGCGCAAAAGGGAACGCGCGTCAGGTTTGTGCTCCCCATCGCGCTGGTTGGGCTAGCCTGCCTGCTGTTTGTCTGGCAAGCCGATGGCTGGGCCTATTTCAGCGAGGGACGGCGCTTTACCGACGGCCACTTTACCCTCTGGGGCAACACGGCGGCGGCCCACGGCGATCGGCTGCTGAGCTGGGCAAACACCTTCAACGATCAGCTCACCCCGCTCTGGCCCTTGGCTGTCGGAGCCTTGCTGGTGCTGCCGCTTTGGCAAAACTCAAAAGGCCAAGCCACTACCCTCTCGCCGCTCTGGTCGCTCTACTGGCTCGCCCTGCTGCTCTGGACCCTGTTTGGCCAGAATCCCGACAATCCCCGCCATCTGGCCCCCATCACCCTGCTCGGTATCGTGCTGCTGGCAGGCTGGCTGCCACGTCGTGGCGAGAAGCTGGCTGCAGTGGCCGGATTGCTGCTGCTCGGCACGACCTTCACCCTGCCCCGTCCGCCCGCCATGGTACAGGCGGCAAAATTGGCAGAAAAAGCGTGTCCGGCGCTGGTGACCCAGTGGGGCGTAAGATTGCTGCGGGAAACCACAGCCTTGGCCGTCACCGATGGTTGGTATAAGGGGGATGTAAGCCTCGCGCTGACCCAAGGGGCCTGCCGCCTCAGTCGCCGCCCCATCGGCGCGAGCGAGATGCCCACTGCGGTGCATCAGCACTGGTTTGCCTCACGCTTTGCCGCCGAGCCCGGACTCTGGCTCGCCATACCGGATCCATCGGCGCGACAAAACTGATAGACTGCTTTTTTCGCGCTTTTCAACCCGACGTTTCGCATCACTGGACACCCTATGCCCCAATCGCCCACTGCTCAGGCTGCCGCCCTCTCCCCCCGTTTTCTGTTTATCCTGCTGGGTGCCCTGGCGGGCCTGACCCCGCTAGCGGTGGATATGTATCTACCCGCCATTCCTGCCATTGCCCGGGATCTGGCCACCAGCATCGACGGCGCCCAGCTCACCATCAGCGCCTTTCTGGGCGGCTTTGCCATCGGTCAGCTCTTCTACGGCCCGCTGGCCGACAGCTATGGCCGCAAGCCGGTGATCCTGGCGGGGCTCACCATGTTTGCCATCGCCTCGGTCGGCTGCGCCATGGCGGACTCCCTGCCCGAATTGCTGGCCTATCGGATGTTGCAAGCCGCGGGCGGCGCGGCAGGCTCGGTGGTGGTCAATGCCCTGCTGCGCGACCTGTTCGAGAAGGATGCGTTTTCTCGCGCCATGTCGTTCGTCATTCTGGTGATGACCCTGGCGCCGCTGGTGGCCCCCGTGGTGGGCGGCTATATCAGTGCCCACACCAGCTGGCGGGTGATCTTCTGGCTGTTGGTGGGGATCAGCCTGCTGGTCTGTCTGGTGATGCAATGGAAAATTCAGGAGACCCTGAAACCCGAGCACCGCCAGCCTCTCAATCTCGGCCAGATCCTCAAGAACTACTGGGGCGTGCTCTCCCATCACGGCGCCATGGGCTATGTGCTGTGCGGCTCCCTCTCCAGCTCCGGCATGTTCGCCTTCTTAAGCGGCTCCCCTTACGTCTATATCGAGTACTTCAAGGTGCCGACCGAGCACTACGGCTGGCTGTTTGGCCTCAATATCCTGCTGATGATGGTGGTCACCTTCGTTAACAGCCGACTGGTGAAAGGGGTGGGCGCCGAGCGGATGCTGCAATACGGCCTGCTAGTGCTGCCCTGCGCGGGCGCCCTGCTGATCTACAACGCCTGGAGCCAGACCGGCGGCCTGTGGGGCATCGTCATTCCGGTGGTGCTCTTTATCGGCCATATCAGTCTGGTGGGCGCCAACGCCATGACCGGCCTGATGGGCCACTTCCCGCAATCTGCCGGCACCGCCTCGGCACTGGCGGGCACCCTGCGCTTTGGTATCGGCGCCGTGGTCGGCATTCTGGTCAACCTCAATCCGCCTCAATCGCCGCTGCCCATGGCCATCGCCATCGCCTGCTGCGGCGTGGGTTCCACCCTGAGTTACTGGCTGCTGACGGGCAAGCGAGGAGAGTAGCCCCCCTTCTCCTGCACCGACCACGATCCTTGCGTCTGGATCAACGAGGCCCCGCATCTACGGGGCCTCGCTGGTTATGACGTAATACCGGTTCAGAACATGGCGCGATTGAGCAATAGATGCGCCCCTATGCTCACCAGATAACCGAGCACGATGGCAGGCAGCCACTTCAGGTGGCCAAAAAAGGTATACATGCCGTGGGCCTGCCCCATCAGGGCCACCCCGGCCGCAGATCCGATGGAGAGCAGGCTGCCCCCCACCCCGGCGGTCAGGGTCACCAGCAGCCACTGCCCCAGCGCCATATCCGGGTTCATCGACAGCACGGCAAACATCACCGGAATGTTATCCACGATGGCCGACAACACCCCGATGAAGATGTTGGCCATGGTGGGATCCCCACCGGCATACAGCCAGTGTGACACCAGCTCCAGATACCCCATAAAACCCAGACCACCGACACACATCACCACCCCGTAGAAGAAGAGCAGGGTATCCCACTCCGCCTTGGCCACCTTGTTGAACACGTCAAATGGCACGACAGACCCCAGACTACGCAACCGCACATCATCGCCATTGCGTTCATATAGCGCCCGCTTGCGGGCAAGAGAGCGCGGCAGCGACTTGCGCAAATAGAAGCCGAAGAACTGCAGATAGCCCAACCCCAGCATCATGCCCAGTACGGGCGGCAGATGGAGGAAACTGTGGCATAGCACCGCCGTGATGATGGTCAGCAAGAACAGCACGACGATGCGGCGGGCACCACGCTTGAGATCGACCACCTCGTTATCAGCCTCCGGCACATGACGCGGCACCATCAGACTCATCAGGATGGCGGGCACCAGAAAGTTGAGCAGAGAGGGAATAAGCAGGGCAAAGAACTGGCCAAATTGCACCTTGCCCGCCTGCCACACCATCAGGGTGGTGATATCGCCAAAGGGACTGAACGCCCCACCGGCGTTGGCGGCGATCACGATATTGATGCAGGCAAGATTGACAAAACGCCGATCACCGTTGGCTACCTTCAACACCACGGCGCACATCAGCAGCGCAGTGGTCAGGTTGTCTGCCACTGGCGAAATACAAAAGGCAAGCCCCCCGGTCAACCAGAACATGGTGCGCAAGTGAAACCCCGAGCGTACCAGCCAGGCACGCAGGGCATCGAACAGCCGCCGATCCTCCATGGCATTGATGTAGGTCATCGCCACCAGCAGGAACAACATCAGCTCGGCATATTCCAGCAGGGTATGGCGAAATGCCTGCTCGGCGACAGGGCTCATCCCCTGCTGTGCATAGGCGATACCGATCAGGATCCAGATCACCCCGGCGGCCACCAGCACGGGTTTGGACTTGCGCAGTTGCAGATACTCTTCAGCCATCACCAGGGCATAGGCCAACACAAACAATCCGACACAAAAAAGTCCGATGGCGGAGGATGTCAACACAACAGGGCCACTACTGGCATGTGCGGGAGGGATAAACAGGGAAAGCAGCAAAATAATAGGGGTGAGCGCAGACATGGTCTCTTCCTTTTAGAACCATCTGGCAACGATGCTAGCACCTGGATGAAAAGAAAAATTCATCCAGGTCAATTAACGCTTAATTAGTGTGCTGTCGAGACGCCGGGTTATTTCTTGCCGAAACCCGACTGCTTGAGGGTATAGCCAGCGCTGTTTTGCCAGGCATCCAGACCGCTGCGGTTATTGCCCGCTACCAGACTGGCGGCCAGGCTCGGGCTGTTGAACAGCTGATCGGCGGTAAAGACAAAGCCGCCCTGACTGCGGGGCACAATGATCCCCTTTTGCAGCAACTCCAGCCGCAGTTCGATCACCGCTTCGCGCAAAGAGGCGGCATCCTCGCCATTGGCGGTGGAACCGGCCAGCACCATAAAGCCCGGATTTTGCCGCTTGCCCACCGGATAACCGTGGGCCTCGGCCCCTTTGCCGTTGAAGTGGTAGAGCTCGCGCTCCCCCGGCCGGTTGTCAGAGAGCGCCTTTTGCAGGGTCATCAGCTCGTTGTAGATCTCGATGGGGACGACGGCAGCCTGCTTGTTGCCCTTGCTATCGATGATAAAACTGACTTGCTTGTGTAACATCCTTGCTCATCCTGTGACCCATGGAAGCCCCTATTCTAACCACCTCGGGCAAGCGGGATCCAGCGAGGATCCACTGCTCTTTTGCCGCCTTGATCACTAACTGGCACTCTTGATCAACCGTAAGGGGTGTTGATCATTACCGGCCGTGCTAGCGTACCACGCATGATGAAAGCCATTGACCATCAAACGGTTACCCCATGCTGACCCTGCGCAACCTTTGCAAGAGCTTCGATAACGGCAGTGAACGACTGCCGTTGTTCCACCATCTCGATCTCGCCCTCCCCGCTGGCGAGATCACCCTGCTGCTGGGCCAAAGCGGCTGCGGCAAGTCGACCCTGCTCAATCTGATCGCCGGGCTGATTGCGCCGGACGAGGGGGAGATCTGGCTGGGGGAGACCCGAATCGACACCCGCTCACCCGACGAACGGGCGCGCCTGCGGGGCCGCCATTTCGGTATCGTCTATCAAGATTTCAACCTGCTGCCGACCCTGAACGTGGCCGAGAATCTGGCCCTGCCGCTGGCCATCAACGGCTTGCCCCCGGATGAAGCCAGGATTGACCAGTTGCTGCAACGGCTCGATATGAGCCACAAGCGCCATGCCTGGCCGGAGCAGCTCTCCGGCGGTCAGCGTCAGCGGGTGGCGCTGGCCCGCGCCCTCATCCATCAGCCCCAGTGGCTGCTCGCCGACGAACCCACCGGCAGCCTAGATGAACACAATGCCGAACAGGTGATGGAGTTAATGATCGCGGCGGTGCGGGGCACCGGCGCAGGCTTGCTGCTGGTGAGCCACAACCCCGCCTATGCCGCGCTGGCCGACAGGGTGCTGCGCCTCGAAGGGGGTCAACTTATCGAACTCAAGGGGCCCCGTCATGACTAAGCGGCGACTGCGTCTGTCGGAGGCTCGCTGATGCTGCCACTCAAAGCGCTGCTGCGCCTCTATCGCAGCCACCCCTGGTTGCTGCTGATGAGTCTGGCCGGGCTGGTATTGGGGGTGTCGCTGATGGTGGCCATCGAGCTGCTCAATCACAGTGCCCGCACCAACTTCGTCGCCGCCCGCAGCCAGCTGGCAGGGGAAGCCAACTACCGGCTGGCCCCCGCTGGCGGGCTGGATGAACAGCTTTACGTGCAACTGGTGACCAGCCAGCCCGCCCTCGATGCCATGCCCCAGCTCCATGGCTGGCTCAAGGATGAAGAGGGGCGCAGCTTTCAACTGCTGGGGATGGATCTCTTCAACCCCGGCCCCCTGCGCCAGCTGTTTGGCGCCCAACTCGCGAGCGAACCCGCCTTCTCCTTAAACCGTGCCGACAGCATCTGGCTGGCGGCCCCTGAGGCAGATCGCCTTGGCTGGCAAGCGGGCCAGAGCCGCCGCTTTGTATTGGGCGGCAGCGATGGCGCAAGCGCCCGCCCCCTGACCCTGACGCTGGCGGGCACCTTCGAACCCGGCGCCGTGCCCATGGAGCGGCTGCTGGTCACCGATATTGGCCTCGCCCAACCGCTGCTGGGCAAAGCGGGTCGGCTCGATCGCATCGTCTTCAAGCTAAGTGACGCCGAGGCTCGCACCCTGCAGGCAGCCCTGCAAACCCGTTACCCTAACCAGCCCCTGTGGCTTGAGCCCATCAGCCCGGCGCTCGATGCCAGCCAGCTTGGCGATGCGCTGGCCCTTAACCTGACGGCGCTGTCATTGCTCGCCATGGCGGTGGGATTGTTTCTGGTGTTCAACGCCCAGCGTTTCGTGCAGAGCGTGCGCCGCCCCCAACTGGCCCAGCTGATCATTCTGGGGATGGGGCCGAGCCGGGTGCTCCGCTGGCTCATCCTGGAGCTACTTATTCTCGCCACTATCGGCACCCTGCTCGGGGTGCTGCTCGGCAGCCTGTTGGCGCTGGCACTAATGGGGCAACTGACCCAGGCGCTGGCCGATCTCTATGGGCCCAACCCCATCGATCTGTTGCGCCTCTCCCCTGTGAGCCTGTTCAAGGCGCTGTTGATCGGGCTGCTCGGCACGCTGGCTGCCAACCTGCCCGGCTGGTGGCAACTGCTGCGCCAATCCCCCCTAGAACTGCGTGCCGGCAGCAGCCGCCCCCCCGCGCACCCGTGGCGACGGCGCGTGCTGGCCATCGCCATCTTGCTGCTGTGCGCCCTCTGCCTGTGGCTGCCGCAAACCGGTCTGACCGGCGCCCTCTTTATCGCCGGAGGCTGGCTGCTGGCCATGGCGCTCTGGCTGCCCGATGCCCTGCGCGGCCTGCTTGGCTGGCTGCGACGGCGCGCGGGCGGCCCCCTCACCGCCCGCCTCGGGGTGGCCGAGACCCTCTATCACCTCGATCGCACCGCCATCGCGGTGATGGCATTGCAGCTGGCCATCGCCGCTGCCATCGGCATCGGAGTCATGGTGTCGAGTTTTCGCTCAAGCGTGGAGATCTGGCTCGGCCAGCGTCTCGCCGCCGATCTCTATGTCACCGCCCCCAAGGGGGTGGCGGGCAACAAGGGCACCTTGAGCGACACGACCCTCGAGTCCCTGCTCGCCAATCCACTGGTGAGCGCCGCCTCGCGCCGCTCGGTTCACCCTGCCCGCTGGCAGGGGCAGCCCATCGAGTGGGCGCAGATGGACTTTATCCCCCAGCTTAAAGCGGCCTATCCGCTGCTGGCCGGACGCTGGCCGACCCGCCCTGACGAGGTGCTGGCGAGCGAACCGCTGACGGTGCGCCTCGGGGTCAAGGTGGGCCAGCAGCTGGCGATCAGCGGCGAGCAGGGGCCAAGGCAGTTCACCGTCACCGGCGTCTATCAGGACTACGGCAGCGACAAGGGGCAACTCCTGCACGCCTTCGAGGCGGGGGCGGTGCAATCCCTCGCCCTGTTTAGCGACGACCCCGAGCAGTTGGCCGACCGCCTGCGCGAGCGCTTTGGCGAGCGGCTCAATCTGCTCTCCGCCCCCGCCATTCACAGCGCGGCGCTCAAGGTGTTTGACCAGACCTTTGTGGTGACCGAGCTATTGAAACTGCTGATCCTCGGCATCGCCTTTGTCGGGATCGGCTCGGCTTTTATGGTGCTGGGGCTGGCGCGCCGTGGCGAGCTGCAAACCTTGCAGAGTCTGGGCTTGAGCCCCCGCCACTGCCGCCAGCTGCTGGTGTGGCAAGGGGCGGGATTGGGGCTACTCACCGCCCTGCTGGCTCTGCCGGTGGGGTATGGCCTCGCCTGGGTGCTGATCGAGGTGGTCAATCCCCGCGCCTTTGGTTGGCGCCTCGCCTTCGAAGCCGCCCCCCTGCATGCGGGCACGGCCCTGTTGCTAGCGCCGGTATGTGGCGCATTGGCCTCCTGGTATGCAGCAAGAAGAGTGGTATGAGCCAACAACCGCGAGATACGCCAGCATGCTGGCTCTCACACCTGATTCGTGGCGCACTGGCCTCCTGGTATGCGGCAAGGAGAGTGGTATGAAATATCGGTTAGCGCACTGGCTCAGCCATGGCTTGACGATCCCATTGACTACTTCCCTATCACCGCCCTTTTTTCAGTGCAGAGAAGAGTACAGTGCGACATTGAACCATCCCCTCTCCCTTCGGGAGAGGGCCAGGGTGAGGGGAAGCTTGTCCTCCTTACGGCTCCTGTGGCTCGCAGCCCTCTTGATCCCGCTTACTGTCATGATTGGCAGCGCGCAGGCCAGTGATCTGGGCGCCCTGCTCGGCGGCGGCAGCGACAGCTTTAAAAAGGTGCTGCCGGGGCAAACCATCCAATTGCCGGAGGATCACGCCGCCCACCCCGATTACCGCTCCGAGTGGTGGTATCTCACCGGCAACCTCAAGGATGAGCAGGGGCGCGAATATGGCATGCAGTGGACCCTGTTTCGCCAAGGGATCGAGCAAGAACTCCGCACCAGCAACCCCTGGCTCACTCCCCAGCTCTGGCTGGCCCAATTTGCCATCACGGATCTCGACCGTGGCAGCCACCAGCAAGATGAACGGGCCAGTCGGCAGGGACCGGGACTGGCGGGAGCCAACGGCGGCCAATATTGGCTCAGGGAGTGGCGACTTGCCTCGCAAGGGGCCGCGCTGTTCCCCGCCACCCTCAAGGTGCAGAGCAAGATTGGCGAGCTGAACCTCACCGTAAATGCCGCCAAGCCGCTGGTGCTGCAAGGCAAAGCCGGTTACAGCGAGAAGAGCCCGGGCAACGCCTCCTTTTACTACTCCTACCCGCGCCTCACTCTTCGCGGCACCCTGACTCGCGATGGCGAGACCCGCACCGTGACCGGACAAGGCTGGTTTGATCACGAATGGAGCAGCTCGGTATTGGCCGAGTGGCAATCAGGCTGGGACTGGTTTTCGCTGCAACTGGCCGATGGCCGCGAGCTGATGCTGTTTCGCCTGCGCACCAAGGCGGGCAGCACCGAGCCAGAAAACCGTTACGGCATTTTGATTGAGCGGAATGGCAGCAGCCGGGTGCTCGCCCCCGACACGATTCGCCTTACGCCGGGCAACACCTGGCGCGGCCCCAAGGGGCAGGATTACCCCATCGAGTGGCAGCTAAACGCCGCCGGGATGACCCTCACCATCAAGGCCCGTCAGCCCAATCAGGCCATGACAGGTCGCTTTGACTACTGGGAGGGGGCGGTAACGGTGGAGGGAGATGCCAAGGGGGTCGGCTATCTGGAGATGACCGGCTACTAAGGTATGGACCCGTATGTCTGCCTAGGTGGTCCACCAGCCCCTTGACACCCCTATTATCCGGTAGCGACCTGTGGTTGACACGATCGCAACAGAGCACTGGCCATTTTTCGCCAAACGGCGGTCAGGTAACACTCTGCTCTTGCACCATACGGTTGAGCAGTTCCATCACCTGCTTGCTCGCGTTCTCGGCACTTTCCATCTCGATCAGAATGGTATGAAGCAACTGGTCATCATGGAGCCAATCACCCCGCGCAGCCACCAGCGCCTTGTTGACTGCGCCATGGACCTGTTGATGTGGTATTTCGAGCTGTTTGAAGCTTGCCAGGGTGCCAAACAGGGCGGCGCCATCCCCCTCGTAATACCAACGGCCAAGGCGGCAATCGGTGTGGCTCACAGCTGAGCCATCAGCACCACGAGCCTCCAGCCCCCGATAGCCGCGCTGCATAAAGATGATGTGATCTAGCTTGAGCAACGAGGCAAAGGCCAAGCCTCTGGCATAGTGCAGATGGCCAATATTGGATTTAGCCCCCTCGGCTACGGCCTCGAAGCTATGCCGAAATCCATCCACGTTGTCACTGATCCGCTGGCTGCGATCCCCCAGCGAGAGCACACTGGAGACGATCTCCTCAATACTGGCTGTCAGCCCCTTGACCACCTCACGGATCTCGTTAGTTGACTGGCGGGTACGTTCAGCCAGCGCCCGCACCTCGTCGGCAACGACGGCAAAGCCACGGCCAACCTCGCCAGCGCGCGCAGCCTCGATAGCCGCATTGAGGGCCAGCAAGTTGGTCTGCGCGGTTATCTCGTTAATCAAATTGACCGTCTCGGTAATCCGGGCACTATCCCCCGCCAGGGTAGTGGCTACCCGTCCGGTATCCTGCATCTCGCGGTTGATGCCTATCAGCTCCTGACTAAGCTCCTCGACCACAGTCATGCTGTGTAACGAAGCATCCAGCCCCTGCTGGGCAGTACCTAGCACTTCTTCAACCTTGTTGCTGAGGGTCAGCAGATCTTCCTGATTGCCCGCCAGATTGTGCCGCAGGTTATGGTTGTTGGTCTGATGCAACTTGTTGAGCAGATCCCCCTGACGGGATAGCTCGGTCGCCTCCTGCATTGCACGCAGAGAGAGGTTGATATTGTCTGCCGTTTTGGAGAACTCCCCCGGCAATCCCTGCTTGAAAGCGTGGCGATAGTAACGTCCCTGACCCGCATGCTCGAAGCAAGAGACCATGTCCTTGATATTGGCCTCGACGATGTCGAGAAAGCCGTTGAGGTTCCAGGCTATCTTGCCGAGCTCGCCAAGCCCCTTGGTTCGCGTGACCCGTACATGGGTCTCACCAGCAGCGGCCTTCACCAGCACGTCATTGATCTGATCCATAACGGCCACCAGTCGCCGCTGTTCACGCAATGCCAGCACGATAAACAGCAAGGCCAGCGCCGGAATGCCCAGGTTAAACCAGGTCATCCCTACCGTACTGATTGAGAAGATGGCCAGCGCAATAACAGAGAGACCGAATACCGTACAGATGAGCAAAAACTTCTGGCTGATAAAGAGGTGCTTTTTGCTGGCACTACTGGTTTTGGAGAGAACAGTAGACATGGGATGACTCCTTAATCCTGTTGCACCAGATTGAGCACAAACTGCTCGTAATCAGTCCCCTGAGTGGCCAGATGTTGCTCCAGCCAGTCCCAGGATTGCTTGGGCACATCACCGACCATGCCCCGCTCTAACTCGCGCATCTTCTGGTAAACAGGCTCTATCGCGGCAATGGACTGACGTGACGGACAACGACGCACCGAGAAGTAACCGATCGCCTTGCCATCACGAAAATCTGGCCTGACATTCGCCAACACCCAGTAATAATCGCCATTGGCAGTCATGTTTTTGACGAGGCCAAAAAATTCCCGATTCTCCTTGAGAAAATGCCAGAGGCCCCAGAAGACACCACGGGGCATATCAGGATGGCGCACGATATTGTGCGGAGCACCCAGCAAGGTCTCTTCTGAAAAATCGCACAGCCGCATGAAGATCTTATTGGAGTAGGTGATCCGCCCTGCCAGATCGGTCTTGGAGACAATCAACTCATCCTGATGGAAAGTGACTTCTCGTTGGGTAGGGGTAATAGTCTGGCGCATCGTTGATATCCCATCCTTAGGTCATTGATAAACAATCTATATCTCAACAAGGTAGCAATACAATATGAAGGAAATGGTTAATTGCTTCACACTCTGCCGGAAAAAATGGCACAACAAATCGATGTCCTGCTATCTCCATATGGCTATCGGCAACCGGGCAAACAAGATGAGCTACGTTATCGGGAATATGACCGATTACGGGGTGTAAAAAGGATGGCAAAAGAGCACCACAGGACAGAGCTGTCCGGTAGCGTGAGGAGAGAACAGACTTGATACACGAACCGATCAAACAGCTCGTGGTGAAGATCAGCCGTGACGGCGGGACAGGGAGTGAATAAACGCCAGCGTACGGCGATTAAACTGCTCCGGCTGCTCCACATTGCAGACATGGCCGCACTGTTCGATCACCGCTAGCGAGGAGCTGGCATCGCGGGCCACCTGTTCGCGCACCGGTGCCAGAAACATATGATCCTCCTCCCCCATCACATAGAGGGTGGGAATGGGCAGGGAGCGTTCGCGGAAATAGCGCATCAGCGGGTTGACCTCGGTGGCGAGGCGGAACCAGCGTTTGAACTCTTTCTGGCAGAGTTTGCGGGCCTCGCGCACAAAAAGGTTGCGCGACTCCTGATGGTGCTGGCGTGGCATGATGATGAAGGCAAACAGCCGGTAAAGCCACATATAGGGCAGGATATGCTGGCCGAGTCGGCCCAGTTGCACCAGCACCCGCGAGCGGATATCGAGCCGCAGGATGGCGCCCCCCAGTACCATGCTTTTCACCCGCTCCGGGCAGAGCTCGGCCAGATGACGAATAAGGATGGTGCCAAGGGAGATGCCGACAAAGTGGGCGCGGCGGATATTGAGATGATCGAGCAGCCGAACGATATCTTCGGTCACTTCCCGAAAGCTGTAGTGGCCCTTGACCACCTGTTGCAACTGGTGGGACTGGCCGTGGCCGCGCAAGTCCAGCAGCAGCACATTGAAGTGTTCACGATAGGCACGCAGCTGCTTGAACCAGATGGAGGAGCTGCCACCAGCACCGTGGACAAACACCACCCAATCCCGCTCAGGACCCAGCTCAAAGGTCTTGTGATACAACATCCAATAGGCTCCCTTGGTGATGGGGGGTATACTCGGCTGCGCGCATATTAACAGAACAGACCCGCCGATAGATATGCGCCTGACATGACCCGGATCACCCCTTGCGCGAGAACCCACCATGGATTTGACCCGTTTGCGCCACTTTCTGCTATCCCTGCCGGGCGCCACCGAAGATACCCCGTTTGGCCCGGAGATCCTGGTCTACCGCATCGCGGGCAAGATGTTCGCGCTGGTAAATTGGCAGGCCGAGCCGCTTACCATCAACCTCAAATGCGAGCCCGAGCTGGCGTTGCTGCTGCGCGAGATCCACCCCGAGGTCAAACCGGGCTGGCATATGAACAAGCAGCACTGGAACACGGTGACGTTAACCGATGCGCTGCCGGACGATCTGTGGCAAGGCTGGGGGCACCACTCCTATGAACGGGTTGTCGCGGGTCTGCCCAAAGCCAAACGGCCACAGGCGCCACACCCCCTCCAACCCACTGACGACCAGACCTTATGACGCCAGCACTTAGTCCAGCACTTTGCATTGTCCCGCTCAGCGAGGCACATATCCCCGCCCTCGTAACCCTGTTTGAGCAGGCGGTGCGACACAGCGGCCCCGAGCACTACAGCGCCGAGCAGGTGGAGCAGTGGGCCCTCGGTTCACAACATCCCGGCTTTGTCAGCCAGTTGCGCGAACACCACGGCTGGGTGGCGGAGCTTGGAAATGTGCCCCTCGGTTTTGTCACTCTGAGCCCCGATGGCCACCTCAGTCTGCTCTATGTGAGCGCCGACCATCAGCGCCAGGGACTGGGCAATCTGCTGCTCACCACGGCGCTGGCGGGGGCCCGAGGGCTCGGTCTGACCCTCATCACCACCGAGGCCAGCGCCTTCAGTTATGAGCTATTTTTACGACATGGCTTTACGTTGACCGGGCTGGAGTGCGTAGAGCGGGGCGGAGTCAGTTTTACGCGCCATCGCCTGCACTGCTGCTTGCCAAGCTAGGGCAAGCCACTAAAATACGCTTAATTTTCGTATTGTTACTGTATTGAGGCAGCAACCATGGTGGTAGAAAGTGAAGGCTATATCTCGCTGATCGAGTATCTGGTGGAGAGTTTGGGATTGTTTGAATCCCAACAGCAGAGCAACGGTGAAGAGACCATCGAAGATCTGGTCAGTGGCCGTGTTGCCAGCAATCTGATGGCTATTTGCGAGCAAAACCCTCAGCTCGATGCCAAGGTACGTTTCGCCATTATGCAGGAGGCCGATGCCGTGGTCGCCGATCTGGAAGAGGTGCTCTCCGCCGTCTGGCTGCGCGCCCCGACCCCGGAACAAAAAGCCTTCCTCATCGAGTTTATTGACCTTATCAAGAACCTGTTCGACAGCGCCATCGGCTGATCTGCCGCTTGGTTCTCCCGCCCAACGCAAGGTTTTCAAAACACGCAGACAGGAAAAGGGCCGCCTTGGTGGGCAGCCCTGCTTGCTATCATTTTCAATCCACCCATGCGTTCATTCATTGGGTGGTTTTCAAGGCAAGAAATGTGTCTGGACTTTGCATCCGATCCCTGGACGCTACCTAGTTAGTCCTGTCAGGTAGCAATAAGTTCCCGCCAGACCTCATTTATTTTCACTTTTTTTAAGAAAACCCCTACAAACCTGTTCAGCGGTTCAGACTCGGCGGCAAACAGACTCCAATGCCACCCAATCCGCAGTAGCCATCCGGATTTTTCTCCAAATATTGCTGATGGTAATCCTCGGCGTAATAGAAGGGGGCCAGCGGCAGAATACGGGTGGTGATGGCACGGCTGTCGCCGCTCGCCGCCATCGCCTGCTGATAGGCCGCCATGCTCTGCTGGGCAATGATCTGCTGGCTCTCGTCACCATAGAAGATCACCGAGCGGTACTGGGTGCCCACATCGCCCCCTTGCCGCATTCCCTGCGCCGGATCGTGCTGCTCCCAGAACAGTCTGAGCAGATCTCCGTAGCTGATCACAGCCGGATCAAACACCACCTGCACCGTCTCGGCATGGCCGGTCAGCCCGCTACACACCTCTTTGTAGGTGGGATTCTGGGTCACGCCGCCCTGATAACCGGCCGCGGTGGAGTAGATTCCCGGCTGCTGCCAGAACAGGCGCTCAACGCCCCAGAAACAGCCCATGCCAAACCAGGCCACCGCCATCCCTTCAGGCCAGGGGCCCTGGGTCGGGTTGCCGTTCACCGCATGCTGCTGACCAATCACCATCGCTTCGCGTCGTCCCGGCAGGGCATCTGCCGGTGAAATAATCTGTTCCATGAATTCTGTCCTTGTATAAAACCCTGTGAAATCACACAGCTGACGAAAAGGAGCATCGAAGATAGCAGTTTATCGCGCCGGATCAACCGGCGGGCCCCTTCCCGCTCGCCCCGTCAGCCATCTGCGCCGCCCTTCACCCGTTCCCGATCCGCTCGACCAAGCCGCCTTTGATAGACCAGCAACAGCCAAAACCAATATTTAGTCTTGATTTGTGAATTAATTTTCATATATTGAGCCAATCGCTGTTTTTTTATGGAAGAAATATCAAGTGCGTGAACGCGAACCCAGTCTGGTCAATGCCTTTCGGCAATCCACCCCCTATGTCAATGTGCATCGGGGTGCCACCTTTGTGCTGATGATGGGGGGAGAAGCCATCTGCCACCCCAACTTCGCCAATATCGTCAGCGATATCGCCCTGCTGCAGACACTGGGCATACGCCTGGTGCTGGTGTTTGGTTCACGTCCGCAAAACGATGAGGCGCTGGCCCGCGCCGGTATCGAGGCCCAGTATCACAAACGGATCCGGGTCACCGATGACGAGAGTTTCACCATCATCAAACAGGTGTGTGGCGGCCTGCAATACGACATCACCGCCCAGCTCTCCATGGGGCTCGCGAACACACCCATGCAGGGGGCGCGGATCAGCGTGGTGAGCGGCAACTTCGTCACCGCCCAGCCGCTCGGTGTGGATGATGGCATCGACTTTTGCCACAGCGGCCGGGTGCGCCGCATCGACGTGGAGGGGATCACCCGCCAGCTCGATCAGAAGAGTCTGGTGCTCATCTCCCCCATCGGCTGTTCGGTCACCGGCGAGAGCTTTAACCTCAGCTCGGAAGAGGTGGCCCGCCGGGTGGCTGTCGATCTCAAGGCAGACAAGCTCATCTGCTTTAGTAGCACCCAGGGGGTCATGGACAGACGCGGCGAAGCCATCTCCGAGCTCTTCCCCGAGCAGGCCGAAGAGCTGCTGGTGGAGCTGGAGCTGGCGGGTGAAGAGATGTCCGGCACCGCCCGCTACCTGCGCGCGGCGATTGCCTCCTGCCGCGGCGGCGTGCCCCGCTCCCATCTGGTGAGCTATCAGGATGATGGCGCCATGCTGCAGGAGCTGTTCAGTCGTGACGGCCTCGGCACCCAGATAGTGCGGGAAAGCGCCGAGCAGGCCCGCGCCGCCACCATCGAGGATATCGGCGGCATTCTCGATCTCATTCGCCCGCTTGAGGAGGAAGGCATTCTGGTGCGCCGCTCCCGCGAGCAGCTGGAGATGGAGATCGACAAGTTCACCATCATCGATCGCGATGGCCTGATCATCGGCTGCGCGGCCCTCTACTGCTTTATGGAAGAGGCGATGGCAGAGATGGCCTGCGTCGCCATCCACCCCGACTACCGCAACTCCAACCGGGGAGATCAGCTGGTGGCCAAGGTGGCCGAGCGGGCCAAGCGGCTCGGCATCCGTCGCCTGTTCGTGCTCACCACCCGCTCCATCCACTGGTTCCGGGAGCGGGGCTTCGATCCGCTGGAAGTGGAAGATCTGCCGGTGGCGCGCCAGCGTCTCTACAACTGGCAGCGCCGTTCCAAGGTTTTGTCAAAGACCATTGCCTAAGCCATTGATTCTGCGTTGATTTAGCCGACAATTTGAACTTTTTCACAAACTCGATTGACAGTGCAATCCAACGCAGGGTATTTCTAAATGCACTCCACCGCCCTGGTGGAGCCAGAAGAGGAGCGCTGCCCAGGCAGCCCAAGGGAGGACGCCAGCGTCCGGTGAACTTGGGTCAGGGGGAGCAGCGCCGAGACGAGTGAGGATACTGGTGACCTCAACGTCGGCTGCGGGGGCTGAATCCCCCGGGTTGTCATCGGTAGTGATCATCCCCCACCGCGCCCTGTCAGGGGCGGTACGGGATGGGCTCTGCAGGTGGAGTGCTTCTGGCCGGGATAGCTTCGTTCATTCCTGCCATTTTCAGCCTCCTCCTCTCTTTTTTGCCCGATGGAACCGGAATTTTAAATTAAGACAGGAGTAAGCAATGAGCCCGATCAATGTCGCCAAGTTTGGCGGAACCAGTGTCGCCAACGCCGCGGCCATGAATCACTGCGCCGATATTGTGCTGGCCAATCCCGCCACCCGGGTGGTGGTACTGAGCGCCAGCGCCGGCGTCACCAACCTGCTGGTCGCCCTGGCACAAGGGGAGCTGGACGAAGCGGGCCGCGACGAGCAGCTGGCCAAACTGGCCGGGATCCAGCAGGCCATTCTGGCCGATCTCGGCAACCCCGTTGATGTGAGCACCCTCATTCATGGCCAGCTGGACGAAATCCGCCTCATGGCCCAGCAAGCACACCAGCATACCGATGCGGAGCTGGCCGATCGCCTCATCGCCTGCGGCGAGCTGATGTCTACCCGTCTCTTTACCGAGCTGCTGCGCCAGCGCGGCGTCAAGGCCCACTGGCAGGATGTGCGCCAACTGATGCGCACCGACAGCCGCTTTGGCAAGGCCACCGTCGATCTGGCTACCACCCGCACTCTCTGCCAGCAGACGCTGGGCCCGCAGCTGGGCGACAGCCTCATCATCACCCAGGGCTTTATCGGTGCCGATGGCGATGGCCGCACCACCACTCTGGGCCGGGGCGGCTCCGATTACAGCGCGGCCCTGTTGGCCGAAGCGCTCGATGCCGGCTCCATCGAGATCTGGACCGACGTGCCCGGCATCTACACCACGGATCCGCGCCTCGTCACCCGGGCCCGCCCCATCCCCGAGATCAGCTTTGTCGAAGCGGCCGAGATGGCCACCTTCGGCGCCAAGGTGCTGCACCCCGCGACCCTGCAACCGGCGGTGCGCCAGAATATTCCGGTGTTTGTCGGCTCTGCCAGGGATCCCGCCGCCGGTGGTACCTGGATCCGCGCCAGCACAGATTCAAGCCCGCTGTTTCGCGCCGTCGCCCTGCGCCGCCAGCAAGTACTGGTGACCCTGCACAGCCTCAACATGTTCCACGCCTACGGCTTTCTGGCCGAAGTGTTCGGCATTCTGGCCCGTCACCGCATCTCGGTCGACCTCATCACCACCTCGGAAGTGAGCGTGTCGCTGACGCTGGATCACACCGGCAGCCAGAGCAACGGCGAGCCGATCCTGAGCGACAAGGTGCTGGCCGAGCTGGGGCAACTCTGCAAGGTAGAGGTGGAAACCGGTCTGGCACTGGTGGCGCTCATCGGCAACCGGATGAGCGAAGTGAACGGCGTAGGCAGTCAGGTCTTTGACGCCCTGCGCGAGCACAACATCCGGATGATCTGCTACGGCGCCAGCGCCCATAACCTCTGCTTCCTGGTCAAGGAGAGCGAAGCGGGCAATATCGTCAATCGCCTCCATCAGGAGTTGCTGGACTGACCCTCACCGCGATGCGGATCCGACCATGCAACAGGGCGCCGACAAGGCGCCCTGTTTATTTGTGTATCACTGACGTATTGGCTCAGGCAAAGCTGGTGGCGGGCAACTGGCAGGCCACGGCTTCGCGGCGCAGTTGCTGCAAGCGGGCCAGCAGCCCAGTCTGGCCAAGCTCCGTCTCTTGAGGTGAGAGATTGTCCACCAGCAGCGGATAGTGATCCGTCACCGCCTGCATCAGCCAGTCGAGACGGCGCAGGGTCAGCGGGCCGCAGCTCTGGCCGCTCAGATCATCGGCCACATCGAGCCGATGGCTGCGATACATGTCCCGCCACCAGTTGGCGATCAGCGCCTCGTCGCTTGCCAGTGCGGCGCTCCACTCCCCCTGCAGGGCGTGCAGGCGGGCCAGCACCGGGGCACTGGCCCCTTCACGGATCAGGTGATGGATCTCCCGTTTCACCCATTTCAGACAAAGCTCGCGCCAGTAGCGAAATTGCGGCAAGGGATCGGCCTCATCGAGCCAAAGCCCTGACAGGGTACGGGTCTCCAGCCGCTCCGGCACATGGAACTGCGGGTCGACCAGACCGTTGGAGTTGTATTCAAAGCGGGGATCGAAGGTCCACATATAGCCAAAATCGAACACGCTGATCTGCTCGCCGTCATCGAGCAGGTTGCCCGGGCTCGGGTCCCAGTCAAACCAGCCCCAGCGGGCCAGCTCCCCCTGCACCTCCAGCATCTGGGCCAGATTGCGTTCGTTGAGCTGATGCACCGGCACGCCCCGCAACCAGGGGGAGACCAGCACTCCGGCCCGCGCCGAGCCAAAGCTGGTGCAGACCACATGGGAGAGGATGGTGGGATGCAGCTCGCGCAGCGCCTCGATTTCACGGCGCCGCTCCAGCTCGGTCAGAAAGGCGGTCTTGCCATCGAGGTTGGCCACCAGCGAATCCTGACGCCGCCGCTTGAGGCACCAGTGATGCCCTTCCACCTTGAGGTGAAACACCTCGGCGGTGAGACCGTGACGATAGACCTTGATCACCGCCGGATGGGTATCCTTCAGTTTGACCAGCTGGGCCAGCGGCAACGGGCAGTCACGCTCGCGTCCGATCCGGATCTCTTCCTTGCTCTCCAGCATGCGCAGCAATCTGGCCTGGCGCGCCATCACCTTAGGATTCATACATGTACCTCCTGTCGCTATTGAGAGACTAAACAGCGCCTTTCTCCCAGGCCAGCGGCAAAACCCCATGATGACGCTTTCATCACATATTCCGTGCAACCCCTCGATCGGGATCACAATTTGCAAGGTTGAACTGTAACCAAATATTCATTGAGTGGTCATTAAATTGACAACCCGGAACAAGGCCCGCACCATCGGGTCAAACTCTATGCGGATGAACGATCTCTCCCTCACTCGCTCAAAGGATGAGCTTATATGAATCGCCCCTCCTCAGGCCGCCACCGCGTCCTGAGTCTGCCCTCTCTGCTGTTGGCCCTGCTGGGCGGATTGCTGCTGCTGACGCTGTTATTGCCGCTGATCAATCCCGGCAGCTGGCTGGGCCGTGCCCAGCCGCTGGTGCTGGGCCCCGCCGACAATCCGCTGGCCACCCTCACCCGCCACGCCCTGCTCTATAAAAGCGACAACCGCGGCCTCTATCTGGTGGTGCGCAGCCAGTGGCAGTTGCGGGGGCCGCTGCAAGCGGGGGACAAGGTACGGGTGGAGCTGCTCAACGACAAGGGGGAGCGGATCGACCAGCTGAGTCAAGCAGTGGATAAACGTCAGGTGTGCCGCAATAACCGCTGCTCGCTGGATCTCAACAGCACCTTGCGCGCCCCGGATGACGCGCTGGCCAGCCGCTATCAGCTGCGCATCGGCCTGCTACTCAAGGATCGCCCCGAGAGCGGCGATTTCAGCCAGATCCTGCAAACCCTGCCGGAGCAGGGCTTCAACCTCACCTATCTGGTGGTGAGCCTGACTCTGGTGCTGGCTCTGAGCGCCGCCGTGCTCAAAACGGTGTTGCCAAAGCTGCGCCGCAGCCTGCGCTGGCGGATCATCGGCAGCCTGCTGCTCGGCAACCTCACCTTCGTGCTGCTGCACGGCTTCGTGGTGTTCAAACTGGGGGAGTTTCTGCTCTGGTCAGGCTTTCGGCCGGAGCACTACTACCTCGCCTGGGGCAGCATGGTGCTGGGCTGGAGCCTCTGCGCGCTGGCGGGCTTCAACCTCTATATGGGGCTGGTCTTTACCGCGCTTTCGGGTATCGGGCTGCTGGCCAACTTTATGAAGATCGCCATCTACGGCATGCCGCTCGGCGGGGATGATTTTGGCAACCTGCTGGCGCTGCTGCGGATCCTGCTCGATCAACATCCCATCCTGCCCATCTTCACCCTCTTGCTGGCACTGTTTCTCTGCTGGCGCTTCGCCCTGTCACGCTGGGTGCTGCGCACTGCCGCCGCCACCGTCGCCTTCTTTGCCCTGTGCGTGTTTGCCACCCAGACCGGCAACAAGCTGCTGGGGGCCAACATTCGTTACGTGGACCGCGCGGTCAACTACCACAGGGACATCATCCGCTCCGGCCCCGGCCTCTATCTGTTCAATCTGGTGGACGAGATGCTGCAAAGCGGCAGCGTGTTTCGCTACCCCTTGCAGATCAACGAGCTGACTCCGCAGTTGAGCCATCCGCCCCAGGGCATTGCGCCGCGCTGGGATCTGGTGATCGTGCTGCAATATGAGTCGCTGATGCTCGACTGGAAGGGGCGGATCTGCGCCCCGGCCCCCACCCTCTCCCTGCCCGCCAGCGTGCAGCAGTGGCACAAGACCATCCACTCCCCCACCACCGGCGGCATGACCGTGCTGGCGGAGTTCGAGATGAACACCGGCCTGCCGGTGGGCTTGCTCAAGCAGGGGGTGGTGCCCTACTACTACCTCTCTGAGCAGGTGCCGGGGCTGGCCCAGAGCGCCAGACAGAGCGGCTATAAGACCCTGTTCGCCCACCCCTATGTAGAGAAATTCTGGGGCCGCGCCAAGGCGATCCCGGCGCTCGGCTACGAGGAGCGCTGGTTCGATACGCGCTTCACCACCCTTGAGCACAAGGGGCTCTATATTTCCGACGATGCGCTGATCGACCATATGCTCAAGCGCAGCGAGCAGGATAACCAGCCGCTGTTTGCCTACGCGGTCACCATGCAGGGGCACGGCCCCTTCGATGGCCCCCGCTATCAGGGGCAGGAGCGCAGCGGCGCCTGCCCGAACCAGAGCGAGAGTGACACCCAGCTGCTCAACACCTACTACACCGGGGTGGTGGATGCCATGGCCTCGCTGGAGCGGCTGCTCAAGACCCTCGACCAGTCGGGCAAGCGCTATCTGGTGGTGGCCTTTGGCGATCACCAGCCGTTTTTGATGTCCGCCGGCAAGGGCATTCACGGTGACAAACCGGCGCGCGATGCCACCTACCAGATCCCCATGATGGCCTTCGCCCGCGCCGATGATCCCCTCAATCTGGCGACCCAGTTTGCGCCGGTGCGCCAGCTCTACCAGATGGGTCAGGCTACCCGCCAACTGCTGGCGGGGGATATCACCCCCATCGAGGACAAACCTCTGCTCCATCCGGTGCTGGGCGAGGAGAAGGGATTCGATCCCTCGAGCTTGGTGCCGCAGATCCGCGCCAGCTTCCGGCCCGATGCCCTGCCCTGATCCCCCCTCGCCAACACCAACAAGGCCGCATCAGCGGCCTTGTTTTTGACATTCATTTCGCACTCATTCTGCTCGCCACCAGGGCTGCAGCAAGGTGATCTGCTGGCGGTCGAGATCGAGCGCCACCTCGATACCCAACGGCAACGTCAGCATGGGGTGGGTATGGGCGCAATCAAACTCCGCCAGAATGGGGAAAGTCGGTTCCCCCACCACCTCCAGCAGGATATCGAGGGGGCGCTTGCCACTGCCCTGATCGTTGAACTGCTCGTGCTTGCCGAGAATAAGGCCGCCGATCCGATCAAACACCCCGCACAGCTTAAGGTGGGCAAAGGAGCGCTCCAGCGTCTCGGCTGATTTCAGGCTGTCCTCGAGCAGCAAAATGTCGCCGTGCTCGATGGCCGGCATATAGGGGGAGCCCCAGCTCCCCGCCATGGTGTTGAGGTTGCCGCCGATCAGCCGTCCCTCAACCCGACCTGAGCCCACCGAGATCAGCCGATTGGGCTGGCACTGCTTGGCCCGGGTCTGGTTCTCCCAGTCCAGCCGTTCATCGCTCCACTGCGCGGGGGTGGGCAACGTGCAGGGGACGCCAGCTTCATCGGCCAATGCAATCTGTAAAAAACTGGCCAGCGTCTCGTCCACCAGCGGCGGCAACTCGCCAAAGGAGGCCACCAGCGCCGGGCCATAAAAAGTAACCAGGCCAGTTTGGGCATGGATGCCGAGCAGCAGCGCCGTCACGTCTGAGTAGCCGACGATGATCTTGGGATCGCGCTTGAGCGCCTCGAAATCGAGGTAGGGCAGCAGGGAGTTGGAGTTGCTGCCGCCAATCACCGACATGATGCAGCGCACTTGCGGGTCGCGAATAAGGGCGTTGAGCTCTTCGGCCCGCGCGGCGATGGAGCCGGATCGCCAGTGATCCTGCTGGCCGGTCAGGCTGCCCGCCTTGAGCCGGAAGCCCTTCCCCTCAAGAAACGCCCTGGCGCGGGCAAAACGGTTGGGGGCCCAGGCGGTCGCCGCGCTGGAGGGGGAGAAAAAAGCGATGGTATCGCCACGTTTGAGCAGCGGGGGAACCAATAACGTCATGACACGCGCATCCTTGCCAACATCCAGCCATTACAGAATCTTTGAGACTCTTACATAACCCCTTTGATCACAACGGGTTTTATCGTTAGCGTTTAGAAATACCAAACACTTGATTCATTATTAACAGATATTCTAAACGCCATCCCCTTCCTAGAATGACCTCATTGCGATGGCCAACACCGGTTGGCTATCAAAGCGGTCGGTCTGACAGCCCGGACGTTTCTCCCCCACTTATCTTTTATCTCTCACTTATCAATGAGGTGCTTGTCATGAATAGAACCGCATCCCCCAGCGCATTGGTTGTAGAAGGCGGTGCCATGCGTGGCATCTTTGCCAGCGGTGTGCTGGATGCGTTTATCGAGCATGACTATCGCCCCTTTGACTTCGCCATCGGCGTCTCGGCAGGGGCCACCAACCTCTTGGCCTACCTCGCCAGCCAGCATGGCCGCAGCCACGACATCCTGACCGAGCTGGCGTGCAGCCAGCAGTTTATGGATCCCCTGCGCTTTGCCAAGGGGGGCAATCTGGTGGATATCCACTGGCTGTGGAACACCAGCTGCCGCAAATACCCCCTCGATATCCATCGCTATCGCGAGACCGGCATCCCCTTTTATGCGGTGGTGACCAATACCCTGACCGGCAAGGCGGAGTACATCCGGGTCAAGCCGGAGAACATGAACGAGGTGCTGCCCGCCAGCTGCGCCATTCCCCTCGCCTCCCACGAATACCCGGAGGTCCATGGGGTACCGATGACAGATGGCGGCGTCGCCGACTCCATCCCGGTGATCGAGGCCTACCGCCGCGGTGCCCGTCATATGACGGTGATCCTCTCCGAGCCCCTTGGCTATCGGCTCAAGCCGATGCCCTTTCCCTGGATGATCCGCACTCTGCTCAAGACCCGCCCCGCGCTGGCACAGGCGCTGGAGCAGCGGGATCACAGCTACAACGAGGCGCTCGATTTTATCGCCAATCCGCCGGAGGACTGCCAGATCGAGGTGATCGCCCCGGCCAACTACTTCCCCGTCTCCCGTTTTACCCGCGATATCAACAAGCTGGAGATGGGATACGTGATGGGCAAGTGCGCAGGCTATCAGGCCGCCCTGCTCAATTGATAAGGGTTTTACAGGCATGACCCGACCTGCCGCGACGCACGCGCCGCCAACACAATAACCATCGGGTCAGTTGAGCAACATGAGTCATAAAAACAGACCGTGGCGAGGCAAGCGCGGCCAGAACCGATGCCAGACATCCTGACCGGCCCGCTCCTCATCCCTATGCCAGGGCATCTCACCCTCATACAAGGTGTTTATTTATGTCGTTTCTTCTCACCCATCCCGCGCTGGCGCAGCTGTTCGAGCGGCTGCTGCCCGATTACCGGATCATGGCGCCCGCGGCCGAATATCGGGGCGGCCGCTTCTCCGACACCGACAACGTCACCTACCACAGCATCCGCCATCCGGCCGATCTGGTGTGGCAGGAGAAGTCCCACTTCTCCCCGAAAGAGGTGGTGCTCCCCATCACCCAGACCTTGTTCCACTTCGACAATCTGGAGCTGCGCGAATCAAAGGTGGAGGCCAAGCCCACCCTGCTGTTCTTGCGCAGCTGTGATATCCACGCTCTGCGCAGGCTGGATCAGGTCTACCTGAAAAATGGCCAGAACAGCGACGTCTACTACGCCCGGCTGCGCAGCAAGCTCAAGCTGGTGCTGCTGGAGTGCCGTGAGAGCTTCGAGAACTGCTTCTGCGTCTCCATGGGCAGCAACGAGACCCAGGACTACGCCGCCGCCATTCGTCTGAGCGATGAGGGGGCCCGCATCGAGGTGAAGGATCCCGAGCTGCTCGGCTACTTTGCCGAACTCGGTGAATCCGACGACTTCACCCCGGAATTTGTCCAGAGCAACCCGGTCAAGGTACGCACTCCGGACAGCATCTGTGACGACCCCCAGCGGATCCGCCAGATCCTCACCGCTCATCCGGTCTGGGCCGAGTATGACAGCCGCTGCATCGGCTGCGGTCGCTGCACCACCTCCTGCCCGACCTGCAGCTGCTACAGCGTGCACGACCTCACCTATGCAGAAAACCCCAAGCAGGGTGAGCGCCGTCGCCAGTGGGCCAGCTGCATGGTGGATGGCTTCAGCGACATGGCCGGTGGCCACGGTTTTCGCGCCAAACATGGCGAGCGCCTGCGTTATCGCGCCCTGCACAAGGTCAACGACTACAAGGCACGTCAGGGGGAGGAGCACATGTGCGTCGGCTGTGGCCGCTGCGACGATCGCTGCCCTCACTACATCTCCTTTAGCAACATCATCAACAAGATGACCGATGTGGTCGAACAGACCATCGCAGCCGACAACGCGCAGGGGGCGAACTGATATGTGCCAGTGCCAGCAAACCGCAACAGCAGAACCGCAGCAGGACGTGGTCGAAAACCGCCTGCTGCCCAAGGCCTACACCATTCTGGCCATCGAGCGTCACACCGAGCTTGAGTGGAACTTTCGGGTCTCCCGCGACTTTGATGTCCACTACGGCCAGTTTGTGGAGATCTCCCTGCCCACCGTCGGCGAAGCGCCTATCTCGGTCTCCGACTATGGCGATGGCTATGTGGACCTGTTGATCCGCAAGGTCGGCAAGGTGACCGATGCGCTGTTTGCCCTCGATGTGGGCGACAAGGTGTGGATGCGCGGCGTCCACGGCAACGGCTATCCGCTGGAGACCTACCGCAACCAGCACCTCATCGTGGTGGCGGGCGGCACCGGCGTCGCCCCGGTCAAGGGGCTGCTGCGCCGCTTCAGCAAACATCCGGAAGAGGTGAAATCCCTCGACATGATCCTCGGCTTCAAGAACGAGCAGGCGGTGCTCTATCGCCACGAGATGCCGCTCTGGGCCGAGCAGCAGAACCTCATCGTCACCCTGGACGAGGGCAAGGAGAGCGAGCAGTTTCACATCGGCCGGGTCACCGACTACATCGACCAGCTGGATCTCGCTGACAAGGAGGATATCCAGGTGATCGTGGTCGGCCCCCCCATCATGATCCGCTTCGTGGTGCTCGCCTTCCTCGAGCGGGGCATCCCCAAGGATCGCATCTGGGTCGACTACGAACGCCGCATGGCCTGCGCCGTGGGCAAATGCGGCCACTGCCGGATGGGCGACACCTATATCTGCGTGGATGGACCGGTCTTTCGTTTTGACCAGGCCCAGCATCTGATCGACTGAGGGAGAACACCATGAGTCTCGATATCGACATCATCAAGGCCCGCGCCAAGAACGAATACCGCCTCTCCAAGGTGCGCGGCGAAGCGATGATCAGCGTACGCATTCCCGGCGGGATCATGCCCGCCCACCTGCTGGCAGTGGCCCAGCAGATCGCCGAACAGTATGGCAACGGCCTGATCCACCTCACCACCCGCCAGAAGCTGGCGATGCCCGGCATCAAGTATCAGGACATGGACAAGGTCAACGCCGCCCTCGAACCCTTTATCAAGGAGATCGAGGTGGAGACCTGCGGCATCGAGGTAGAGGACACCACAGCCGGTTACCAGACCATCGGCGGGCGCAATATCGTCGCCTGTCAGGGCAACACCATCTGCCAGAAGGGCAATATCGACTGTACCGGGCTGGCCCAGCGGATGGAGAAACACCTCTACCCCAACCCCTACCACCTCAAGATGGTGATCGCTGGCTGCCCCAACGACTGCGCCAAGGCCAACATGGCCGACTTCGGCATCCTCGGCATCGCCAAAATCCACTTCAATGCCGAGCGCTGTATCGGCTGCGGCGCCTGCGTCAAGGCGTGCAGCCACCACGCGGTAGATTGCCTCGCCATCAAGCATGGCAAGGCGGTCAAGGAGGAGAGCAAGTGCATCGGCTGTGGCGAGTGCGTGCTGGCCTGCCCGACCCTGGCCTGGCAGCGGGATCCCAAGCAGCTCTATATGGTCAAGCTGGGGGGACGCACCAGCAAGAAGACCCCTCGTACCGGCAAGCTGTTCCTCAACTGGGTCACCGAAGAGGTGCTGCACGCGGTGATCAAGAACCTGTTCGAGTTCGAGGCCGAGATGCTGGATGGCAAGCCCATCTACCTGCACATGGGTCACCTTATCGACCGGGCCGGTTATCACAAGTTCAAGGAGCGGGTGCTGCGCGGCGTCACCCTCAATCCGGAAGCCATGGTCGCTGACCGCATCTTCTGGGCCGAAGATCAGTACGTCGCCAACATGCACGTCAAAGCGGTGCAATAGAAAAACCTCGTTTGGGGAAGCGTGATCAAGTGGCCGACACCGGTGGGGATCTGTCGTTGGCCCGGGCGTCGATCACCCTTCCCCTTTTTTATTCCCGTCGGGGGACCGTTCCCCCGACCATCCGGGGTGCGTCACGGCGCGCCCTGCTATCTCGCCCGGCGCGGCATTGCGAGCGGGCCAGCATCCGGAGCCTGTTATGGACTTTCTCCCTCTCTTCTGTCAGCTGCAAAACAAGCCGGTACTGATCGTCGGCGGCGGTGAGGTGGCGGTGCGCAAGGCGCGCCTGCTGCTCGATGCCAAGGCGAAGATCACCATCAATGCCCCGCACCTGGAACCCCAGCTGATGAGCTGGGCCGAGCAGGGGCGCCTGACCATCTGCGCCGCCGGTTTTCATCCCGAACTGCTCGATGGCAAGTGGCTGGTGATCGCCGCCACCAACCAGCCAGAGGTCAACCATCAGGTCTTTCACGAGGCAAGCCTGCGCCAGATCTTCTGCAACGTGGTGGACTCTCCGGCCCACTGCAGCGCCATCATGCCCGCCATCATCGACCGATCGCCGCTGATGGTGGCCATCTCCAGCGCAGGCGCGGCGCCGGTACTGAGCCGCCAGCTGCGGGAAAAACTCGAAGCCATGCTGCCGCAACACCTCGGCCAGTTGGCAACGCTGGCCGGAAAGCTGCGCGAGCGAGTAAAGGCCATACCGGACAAGCTGGCCCGCCGCCGCTTCTGGGAACGGCTCTTTAGCCACGATCGCCTCGCCCTCCAGCTGGCGCGCGGCCAACAGCAGGCTGCCGAACAGAGCGTCGCCGAGCTGCTCAATGAGCCGCTGCAGAGCAAAGGGAGCGTCACCCTGGTGGGAGCCGGCCCCGGCGATGCGGGGCTGCTTACCCTAAGCGGTCTGCAGCAGCTGCAACAGGCAGATGTGGTGGTCTATGACCGGCTGGTCTCGCAGGAGGTGCTGGCACTTGTTCGCCGGGATGCCGAGCGGATTTTTGTCGGCAAGGAGGCGGGCCGCCACTGTGTGCCCCAGCAGGCGATCAACCAGCTGTTGCTGGAGCAGGCTCGCCTAGGCAAACAGGTGGTACGGCTCAAGGGGGGCGATCCCTTTATCTTTGGCCGGGGCGGCGAGGAGCTGGAGACTTTGGCCGAGGCAGGCATCCCCTTCTCGGTAGTGCCGGGCATCACCGCGGCCTCGGGTTGCGCCGCCTACAGCGGCATTCCCCTCACCCACCGCGATCACGCCCAGCGGGTACAGTTCATCACCGGCCACGACAAGGAGGGCAATATCGCCCAGGAGTGGTCGGCGCTGGCCGCGCCTCACCAGACCCTGGTGTTCTACATGGGGTTGGCCCACGCCGCCCGCATTCAGGATGAGCTGCAAACCCACGGCATGCCCGGCCACACCCCGGTGGCGCTGGTGGAGCAAGGCACCCAGCTCAGTCAGCGGGTGGTGCGCGGCGAGCTGCAACAGCTGGCCGCACTGGCTCGTCAGGTGAAGAGCCCGAGCCTGATCATCATCGGCTCTGTGGTGACCCTCGCCGACAAGTTGGACTGGTATGGGGAGGCCAACACCCTCACCGGGGTCTGATCCGGCAGACGTGTCCAAGGGGCAGGCTAATACCCTCCAGAGACAAAAAGCAGACACCGGGCAACCGGTGTCTGCTTTTTTCATCAACAGGATAAGCGCTAAACCACGCGCCCGTTACTCCAGCGTGATGGGGCCGGTGTTCTGGGCATCGCTGTCATTCCAGTCACTCTCATAACGAATGCGCGGATCCCCCTGCAAGGTATAGAGAATGGTACCCTGACGAAACTGCAGCGCACCATCGGCCCGCTTGGCCTTCACCTTGACCCCGTTGACCCACACCTGCTCCTTGCCATCCACCTGAATGTTGGCCACGATGGCACCGGTCTCGCTATTTTTGGCGGTCCATTTGCCCTGATAAGGGGAATCCCCTTTGGCCATCGGCAGCGCAGCCGCCTTGCCAGCAGACCAGGCGCTGACCGTACAGATGCCGTTGGCGCGTTTGTCATGCTTGATGGCGTAATCGACGCTGGGTTCGCTGGTCGCGGAGTCAGAGGTGATGCCGATCATGATTTTGCCGCTCTGGGCGGTATAGGCGGTCGGCGCATCGGTTTTCAGCGTGGCCTTCTTGCCATTGATAAAGACATTGCCCCCTTGCGCCTTGACCTGAATATTCATCGGGCAGCTGGCGGTAAAGTTGGGAACGGCCGCGACGGCACTACCGGCATAAGCGGCGATGGCCAGCGTGATAACAGTCAACAGAGCAGATTTTTTGTGCATCTTGATACGCCTTCAAGAAAGAGTGATTCATGCAAAATGGGGGTCATCCGTGATGAGGTGTCGTCCTGATGGCTGTCACTCTAGTCCGGCGATTCAGGGGGGCCCAGTTAAAAAAAATAAAACCCGAGCCATCGGGTTATGAAAAAATATAAAAGTTTGAAATCATCAATTTAGAGTCATTTATGGCATGGGTTCAACACCCCGTTCACGCCTCGTTGCCCGCCGTCGGGCATAAAAAAGCCGATAACCCGGTTATCGGCTTTGGCCCGAACAGCTGGCGGCAGGATATCAGAACACCACGGCGGTGCCGCTGATACTGACCATCAGCATGCTGCCGTTTTGCCCCACCACCTCGTAGTCGATATCGATGCCGACCACCGCGTTGGCACCAAGGGCGGCGGCGCGCTCTTTCAGCTCCTCGAAAGCGATCTCGCGGGCACGGGCCAGCTCTTTTTCATAAGCGCCGGAGCGGCCACCGATGATGTCGCGGATCCCGGCAAAGAGATCCTTGAAAATGTTGGCGCCGAGGATGGCTTCGCCCACCACGATGCCGCGGTATTCACGAATGGTTTTGCCTTCCAGCGTGGGGGTCGTCGAGAGGATCATCTTGAACTCCTGTGAGTAGCAGAAGGGCTCAGACTACCCCAACTGCCCGAAAATCCCAACCGGGTGGAGGCCTGTGCGACGCCGACCTTAAAAATCACGACGGCCAGATAAAAAAACACCGCGCACGGAGCGCGGTGTTGCTATCGGAACGTCATGGCCAGCGGCCAGACCGTTACGGATTGTATGAGACCACCGAGCCACTGAGGCCCGTCATCTGGGAGATCCGCCCCTGCATCCCCTGAAGCTTGGCCTTGGAGACATCCGGCCCGATAAAGACCCGGTTGAGCTGACCCTGCACCGGTGTGCGCGGCGAAGTGTGGGCAGAGTAGCCCGCCGCCCGCAGCTTGCTCACCAGCGCGTTGACGCTGTCGACGTTCTTGAAGGCGCCAAGCTGGAGGATCCAGCTACCCTGCGCCGGCGCGGCAGCGGGCGCAGGTGTGGTCGGCTGGGTCATCTTGCTTTCAATCAGATCGTCGAGGGACTTGATCTGACCCGCCTGCGGCTTGGCTGGTGCAGGTGCCTTGGCGACCTCAACCGGTTTGGCTGGCGTCGGCTTGGGTGCTGGCTTTGGCGGTTCGACCGGTTTTTTGGCCACCACTTCCGGTTTGGTTTGCGGCTTGGGCTGTGGCTTGGGTTGGGCATTCGGTTGCGACATCCCCTGCGCCGGTGCGGCAGGGGATGTCGCCGGCTGCGCGCCGTTGCCCTGACCGGCGAGGGTCATGGGATCAGCCACCTCTTCCACTTGCCACTGCTGGGCTGCAGAGGCCTGTTGCTGGCTGGCCAGATGCTCAGCAGGCAAGGTGCTGGCCGCCGAGACTTGCAGCGCAGGCTTGGCTGGCTCCAGATCAGGACGCAGCGGGATCTTGGCAAAGGCCTCCTCCTTTTGCGCCAGCTTGTGACCATCCAGCAAGTCCGGCAGGAAAATAACAACCAGGGCCACCAGGATGACGGTGCCCACCAGACGGTTTTGAAACTTCGAGGCCAAGTTGAATCCTACCTTTACGTAACTCAATATGCGATTTGGCTCACCGCCCGAGGGCCGGGGAGCCGGGGTGTGGCCTAGACGGCGACACCCGCCAGAATGTCGGCGACAGTGTAAAACGAACCAAACACAATGACCATATCGTCTGGACTCGATGCGGCCAACGCAGCCTGATAAGCGGCGCTGACATCATCAAACTCCGTGGCAGGCCCCTTGCCCTCCCCCAGCGCCGCAGCCAGTTGCGCAGCGGTGGCGGCGCGCGGGCCGGTGAGGCTGGCCAGATACCACTCGCCAATCAGGCCATCGAGTTCGGCAAGCGAGCCCGCCATGTCCTTGTCTTTGAGCATGCCGACCACGGCGCGGCGCACGCCTGCGCAGGGCATTTTACGCAGCTGTGCTGCCAGATAGGCCGCCGAATGGGGATTGTGGGCCACATCGACGATGACCAGCGGCGCGCTTTGCAGCTGCTGCATCCGGCCAGCCAGTCGGGCATTAGCCAACCCGTCGCGAATGGCAGACTCCGGCAGCGGCAAGCCGAGGGACTCCAGCGCCGCCAGCACGGTCACCGCGTTCATCAGCGGCAAGGCCGGTTTTGGCAGATCCCGCCACTGGCTGAGGCCCTGATAATCCCAGCTGCTCTCGTGCTCATCGCCACGAAAATCGATACCCACCTGACGCAGGTTGGCGCCAAGACGCGCCGCTTCGCTAGCGATAGTCGCGGGCGGATTGGGCTCACCACTGATGGCGGGTTTACCGGCGCGATACACGCCAGCCTTCTCCACCGCCACCGCGTCACGGGTATCACCCAGCCAGTCGCAGTGATCCAGCGCGATGGAGGTGATCATGGCCACATCAGACTCCACCACATTGGTGGCGTCGAGCCGACCGCCCAGCCCCACTTCCAGCAGCAGCACATCAGGCGCGGCGCGGCAGAAGAGCCACAAACCGGCCAGGGTGGCGAACTCGAAGAAGGTAAGGGCAATCTCGCCGCGGGCCGCTTCCACCTCGGCAAAGGCGGCGCAGTGGTCGCTGTCGGGCAGCTCTTGCCCGTTGACCCGCACCCGCTCGGTAAAGCGCAGCAAATGGGGAGAGGAGTAGACGCCAACCTGGTAGCCTGCGGCCATCAGAATGCTGGCTGCCATGGCACAGCTGGAGCCCTTGCCGTTGGTGCCCGCCACCGTGATCACCTTGAACGGCAGTTGGGTCAGCCCCATACGCCGGGCAACGGCACCGACCCGATCCAGCCCCATGTCGATATTGACCGGGTGGATCTGCTCCAAATAAGAAAGCCAGTCGACAAGCGACCGGCTTTGGGATTGTTGCATGTTTGAACTCATCTTCACTCTTCGATGACGTGAGTATTCAGCATTTTGGCGAGCAGGCTGGCCAGACGGTTACGCATTTCGCGGCGATCGATGATGATATCGATGGCACCCTTTTCCAGCAGAAACTCGGAGCGCTGGAAGCCTTCCGGCAGCTTCTCGCGCACGGTCTGCTCGATAACACGCGGGCCGGCAAAGCCGATCAGCGCCTTGGGCTCGCCCACGTTGATGTCACCCAGCATCGCCAGACTGGCGGAGACGCCGCCAAGGGTCGGGTCGGTCAGCACGGAGACATAGGGCAGGCCCGCCTTGGTGAGCTGATCGAGCGCCGCACTGGTCTTGGCCATTTGCATCAGGGAGAAGAGTGACTCCTGCATGCGCGCACCACCTGAGGTGGAGAAGCAGACCAGACCACGGCCTTCCTTGATGCACTCCTCAACGGCGCGCACGAAGCGGGCACCGACCACGGACCCCATGGAACCACCGATAAAGGAGAATTCGAACGAACAGGCGACAACCGGTACCCCTTTGAGGGTCCCTTTCATCACCACCAGCGCATCTTTCTCAGCCGTCGCTTTCTGAGCGGCGGACAAACGATCCTTGTAGCGCTTGGCATCCTTGAATTTCAGTACATCCTGCGGCTCCAGCTCGGCACCGATCTCGGTACGACCCTGCTCATCGAGGAAGCTCTCGAGACGGGCGCGGGCGCTGATACGCATATGATGATCACACTTGGGGCACACTTCGAGGTTGCGCTCCAACTCTGCCCGGTAGAGCACCTGTTCACAAGCACTGCACTTGGTCCACACCCCTTCCGGAATGTTGTGACGACGGGGCGCAGTGATCTTGCTCTTGGGAAGAATCTTCTCAAGCCAGCTCATGGAATTCCTTAATGCTTTTGTGCCTGACAAAACGCATCGAGCCTAGATTGTTCAATGACTTACTAGCTCGATGGCAACAAATGACGGGTCATTAAACCACAATTTTTCGGGCGCAGTTACTAAAAACTGGTCGTACCCGGTGCCGAGTCCGGCAGCCACAGCGGGCCGAGCGGCAACTGCGGCAGAGCAAACTCGGCCGGGTAATCCACGTCGACCAGATAGAGGCCACCGGCCTTGGCGGTCGGCCCGGCCAGATTGCGATCCCGGGCGGCCAGCACCTCGGCAATCCACTCCACCGGTTTGAGCCCCTGCCCCACCAGCAGCAGGGAGCCGGTGATGTTGCGCACCATGTGGTGCAGGAAGGCGTTGGCCTTGATGTCGAGCACTATGTAGGGGCCGGAGCGGCTGACGCACAGATGGGTCACATTGCGCCACGGGGTGTTGGATTGGCAGGCGACGGCACGGAAGGTGCTGAAGTCATGCTCCCCCAGCAGGCTCTGGCCCGCCTGGTGCATCAGCTCGGCATCGATAGTCTCGTGGTAGTGGCTGACGCCACTGCCGAGGATCGCCGGCCGGTAGTTGTGGTTGTAGATGACATAGCGGTAGCGACGGGCGGTGGCGCTGAAGCGGGCGTGGAAGCTCTCGTCTACCTGCTTGACCCAGCGCACGGCGATATCCGGCGGCAGGTTGGAATTGAGCCCCAGGGTCCAGGCGCCCTCGGCGCGGTTCGCCTCGGTATCGAAGTGGATCACCTGGCCGGTGGCATGGACACCGGCATCGGTGCGTCCGGCACACTGGATGGAGACAGGGTGGTTGGCAATCCGGCTCAGAGCCGTCTCCAGTTCAGCCTGCACGCTGATCACTTCACGCTGACGCTGCCAGCCGAAATACCGGCTGCCGTCATATTCAATACCTAGGGCAATTCGCATGGATAAGCTTGTCTTGTTGTGAAAACGCAGTGAAAGAAACGGGGCGGATTATACGCGCTCAGCCCGAAAAGTCCCACCACGCGCGCAATTGGCCTGGATGGTCAGCCTGCATGGCCACCCTCACCCCATCGCAACTCGCCAAAAGAAGAGGGCAGCCACTGGCTGCCCCCGTTTTGCTGATCCCGTGATGGGCATTGATTTAGCCCAACCGCTTGAGCAACTTCTCGGCTTCGGCGCGCTGGTGATCGCTGCCCTGCTCTGCCGCCTCTTGCAGCAGCTCGCGAGCGCTATCCTTGTCATCAATCTCGAGGTAGGCTCGGGCCAGATCCAGCTTGGCACCCACACCGCCGTCGTCGGCATCCACATCAAACCCGGTGGATTCCGGCAGCACCTCGGGGAAGCCATCGAGCCCCACATCCAGCGAGAAGCCCTGATAAGGCTCCTGCTCAGTGGTGCTGGCATCGGCCTCGGCCAGCAGCTTGTCGATCTCGACGTAGCCGCTCTCCTGCGCTTGCTCACGGGGCTGCACATCGGCCGGATGAGATTCCACCTCGGCGAACGCATCCTCGAAATCGGAGAGCGCCAGCTCGTTGGGATCCCACTCCAGATCCAGCTCGGCTTCCTTCGCCTTGGCCGGCTCAAGACCGAGCTCAGCCAGCATCGCATCGGCACTCTCGTCGGCACTGAGATCAATGGCATTGTCATCTTTGCCAGCCGCGGGCTCGTCGAAGGCATTTTCGAACTCGCCGAGATCGAAGCTGGCCAGATCGTCGTCAGCGGCGCCGACTTCGTCAATGGAGTTCAAATCGGGCTCGAGGTCGGCAGAGAGATCCGCATCCAGCTCGGCAAACAGGGCTGCCTGCAGCTCCTCTTCACTCATGACTTCATCAGCGGCCTTGGGCTTGGGATTGAACTCGCTGGCCAGATCCATGGCGGGTTCGTTGGCCAGCGCAATGGGCTCATCCAGCGAGAGATCGAGATCCGGCACCAGATCCGGGTCACGACTGGCTGGCTGGGCCGCCATCCGCTCCGGCTCGAAGCCTTGCAGATCCATTTCGCCATCGTCGCTGAACACCAGATCCAGGTCCGGCTTGTCCGGTTCAACCGGCATGAAGCCATCGGGGGTGTTGAGATCCGGTACCGGGCGCACCGGCTCATTGTCGGTCACATCGACGCTCAGCAGATCATCAAATTCGCTCTGCTCCTGATCCATCATCATGGCGGTGGATTCGGAGAGGCTCTTCTCCTGCTCTTCCAGCTCGCGACGGGCACGGGCCCGCAGCCACAGGGTCACCAGTGCCAGCACCAGCAACACCGGCAGCAAGATGATCATCGCGAGGTTGAGCGGTGAGGCGAGCAGATCCATCAGCCAATTTTGCTTGGGCTCGGGCGCAGCGACCACCGGCGGAACCGGCTGGGCTTTGAGCTCGGCAATCTCTTTTTGCAGCGCAGTCTGATCCTGCAGCTGGGCCTTGAGGATCTCCACCTCTTCGGTCAGCGATTGCAGGCGCAGCTTGAGCCTGTGGTTCATTTCGGTCACCTGGCCGAGCTGAGCATTGGCATCTTCCAGTGCCAGCGCCATCTCGGTGGCCGGTTTGCCGACCGGTTTATCCAGATCGGAAGGCAAAGGCGCCGGTGTGGTGCCTTCTGCGGCGCTTGGTACAGGCGCGGGAGCCACAGCCTCTTTCGGCGCGGGCTCGCTCACCTTGGCCACTTCTTTGGTTTCAGCAGCCGGTTGCGGTGCCACAACAGGCGCAGGAATGGGTGCGGCTTTCGCCACCGGCAGCGGTGCCGGAGCGGCTTTCACCGGCTCGGACTTGGCCGCCTCAACCTTCGCCGGTTTGGCGGCAACCGGTTTGGCCGTGTGGGCCTGCTTGTTGGCCAGATATTTGGGGCTCAGCCCTTTCCAGCTGGCGTTGTCGCTGCGGAATTTGGCGCGCGCCTGGGCATCGGTGATGACACTCGCCTCGGCCACGGTCGGCAGCAGAATGCGGGAACCAACCAGAATGTGGTTGATATTGCCATCGGCAAAACTGCGGGGGTTTTTCTCGTAAATCGCCACCATGGTCTGGTAGACGCTGACACTCGTAGAGGGGCGATATTTGCTCGCCAGACTCCAGAGGGTATCGGTCGGACGAACAGGGCCATAGCTACCGGCATTGGCCGTGGCCTGACGCACCACCGGCTCGGCGGTTGCGCGCACCGGCTGCGCCACGGGTCTGGCGACCGGTTGCGCCAGCGGCTGGGAATTGACGGCGGGAGGTGCAGGTTCGTCAGGGCCTTTTAGCTCGACAAAAAAAGGCTCCCGCGCCGAGTCTTCAGCCTGGACGGTGCCCAGCAGACCCAATGCGAGTAGCGTTGCCAATGTTATGCGGGAATGTCCCATATTCGTTCCTTCGTATGACGGCCCTATCGCATTGAAAAATCTGGATAGTTACCCCAAAACAGTCGGTTCAATATAAATCAGGCTCGCCTAGCAAGCCAGCAGTCCGACACATTTAGCACCCAACTTGACTCTGAGTGTAGGAAAAAACTTAATCAGTTGATATCGCAACAGAATCTTGAAGTGGCGGAGTGCGGCATGGGTCACACCCCAGAGTGCTCACCGGCCGGATGCGCAGCACTCCCTGCTGCGCATCGGTGGCATCGTCCAGCTTTACAGATAGTCGCGAACCAGCAGCTCGGCAATCTGTACACTGTTGGTTGCCGCGCCCTTACGAACGTTATCGGCCACGATCCACATATTGATACCACTTGGATGAGAAATATCCTGGCGCACCCGACCGACCAGCACCTCATCCTTGCCGGTTGCGTCACGCACCGGGGTCGGATAATCCCCTTCGTCATCAAACAGGGTCACACCCGGCGCATTGCGCAACAAATCCTTGACCTGTTCGGCATCGAGCGGCTGGTGCAGTTCAACGTGTACCGCCTCGGCGTGGCCGTAGAAGACCGGCACCCGCACACAGGTGGGGTTCACGGCGATGCTGGCATCGCCCAGGATCTTCTGGGTTTCCCACACCATCTTCATCTCTTCACGGGTGTAGCCGTTATCGGTGAAGCTGTCGATCTGCGGGATCAGGTTAAAGGCGATCTGTTGCGGATAGATGGTCGGTTCCACCGGGCGACCGTTGAGCAGCTGCGCGGTCTGGCCTGCCAGCTCGCTGACCCCTTCTTTACCCGAGCCTGACACGGATTGATAAGTGGCCACGTTGATGCGGGCGATCCCCACTTCATCGTGCAGCGGCTTCAGGGCCACCAGCATCTGGATGGTGGAGCAGTTGGGGTTGGCGATGATGTTGCGATTGCGAAAATCGGCCAGCGCGTCCGGGTTCACTTCCGGGATCACCAGCGGGATATCTTCGTCATAACGGAAGCAGGAGGTGTTGTCGATGACGATGCAGCCGTGCTCGGCAGCAATCGGCGCCCACTTGGCAGAGACCTCGGCACCGGCGGAGAACAGCGCGATCTGCACCTGGCTCCAGTCAAACTCCTCCACATCGAGGATCTCGAGGTTCTTGCCGCCAAAACGCACGGTATCACCGGCGCTGCGGCTGGAAGCCAGCGGATAGAGGGTCGCCACCGGAAATTCGCGTTCTTCCAGGATCTCGATCATTGCCTGACCCACGGCGCCGCTGGCACCCAATACCGCTACGTTAAACTGCTGGCTCATTCTGTTCTCCTCTGATAATGCTGCAATGGCACCGGCTGGCGCCATGGTCGGCAGGCTCTCGCGCTGCGAGATGACGCTGCCTGATATGGCTAAGCTGGCGCAGTAGCATCTGCGCCAGCTCAGTAAAAAATGGGGTCGGTGTGGCCAGCGCGGCTCACCCCTTCCGGTTATCTTCCAACAATTTGCCCCCGTTCAGGGGCGTGACAGCGCAAATCCCAACGCGCCCAGCTCTTGGATGGCAAACAGCCCATCGATCTGCAGGGAGGATAGTTCACGGCGCTCGGGATAGTGTTTGCGCTGCTCGTCAAAGCTGCCGGGCAGGCCGAGTCGGGCCCGAAAACGGGCATCATCGCGGCGCACATCATAGACCAGATGCACCAGCTGCTTGATCAGCGCCTGATCCGGCGCGCGGCCCGGCACCACCGCCTGCACATCGGGGGCAGGCAACAGCCGACTCAAATCCTGACGAGGCTCGCGCCCCAGCTGCTGGCAGAGCGCCTGATAGAGCATCCAGGTGCCGCGCGCCTTCCCCTCCAGGCTGTAACCGGCGATATGGGGGGTGGCAATCTCGGTATGGGGCACCAGATCCGCCAGTGGCTCGGGCTCGCTCTCCCACACATCCATCACCAGTCGCAATGGCGCATCGCCCAACTGACGCGCCAGCAGCGCCCGGTTATCCCACACCTCGCCACGGGAGGCGTTGATCAGGATCTGCCCGGCAGGACGGGCGGCAATCTGCTCGGCATCCAGCAGATGGTAGGTGGCATCCTGCCCTTCGCGGGTGATGGGCACGTGGAAGCTGACGATGTCAGCCTTAAGCGCAGTGTTGTAATCGACAAAACCGCCGGCGGGATTATCCCGCGCTCTGGGCGGATCACAGCGCAGCACCTTCATGCCGAGCGCTTGGGCCTTGCCAGCCACGCACTCGCCGGTATTGCCCGCGCCAATCACCGCCAGTGTCATAGCCGATAGGTCGAGTTCGTAACGCTCAGCCAGCACCAGCAGGGCGGAGAGCACATAATCTCCCACCGAATACTTGTTGCAACCGGGGGCGCTGAAGAAGGGAATATTGCGGCTCGCCAGCAGCGCCTTGTCCACATGGTCGGTGCCGATGGTTGCGGTGCCGACAAACCCGAGTTTCGGGCTGGTCGCCAGCAAATCGCCGTTGACGCGGGTGACCGAACGCACCAGCAACACATCGGCATCCAGCAGATCGCGGGCCTGCATCTGGCGTCCGGGCAAGGGGATCACTTCGCCAAATTCGGCAAACAGCTCCACGGCATGGGGCATATTCTCATCAACGACTATCTTCATCGGGCTCTCTTTGGTCACAACCGCCACGGGGGCGCCATTCTAGCGCAAAGCCGCCCGAGATTTCAGCCTGTGATGCAATCCGGCGCGAAAGGGGGCCACATTGCGCGGCGACCGCCCCATCCGCCCATTCAAACAGAGGATGTCGCCACAAATGTGTAAGCAGAGGTAACAAACTGACTGCTCGGCTTTGTCCGGGCATGTCACGGTGGCACAATGCCCCTCTTTTTCGCGATCGCCCATACCCACCATGCCGCAACACGCCCCGTCGCTCCCAGCGTCAACCGCCTCACTCACCCGCAGTCAGGTGCTCGGATTCAGTGCCCTGTTGATCCTGCCCCTGCTGCTACTCGCCACGCTGCCCTGGCAACCGTTTCTGACCGGCTCGCTGCAAGCTGGCTGGCTATGGTGGTCATACGCCCTCACCCGCATGGTCGATATTCCCGGGATCGGTGTCAGTGGCGCCCTCTTGCTGCTGCTGAGCCGCTACAAACTGAAACTGGAGTGGGCCCCCTTCATTGCGCTGGGGTGTGCACTGGCGGCCCTGCTTGCCAGCGACTGGGTGCTCAAGAGCCTGATCAAGCACCTGACCGAGGAGCCCAGACCCTACCTGCTCTGGCTGGAGAGTCAGGCGCTGATCCCGGCCATCAAGAGCTTCTACGCCAGTAGCGTCGAGGTACGCAGCGAACAGGTTCACGCCGCCAGCCAGTTGCTGGCCCTGCCCGAGTGGCTCGGTCACCACTGGCAAAAGGAGGTGAATTACGCCTTCCCCTCTGGCCACAGCATCGCCGCCATCAGCCTGGCCCAGTTTTTCGGTCTGATCTGGCTGGCCCGCGCCCCCACGGGGGTCTGGCTGCTACCGCTGTGGGCGCTGGGGATTGGCCTGTCGCGCATGGTGATGGGGATGCACTGGCCGATGGATGTGCTGACCAGCGCCCTGCTTGGCACTGTCACGGCGCTGATCGCCGCCCGCTGGTGGCTGCACAGATATTGAATCCAGCGCCATCTTGCAGAGGCTTCCTGCGTGGGATGGGAGGACAAGCCTGTGCTTTTTTGCCATAATGCCGCCTCATTTTATCCCGACCGAGATCCCATGACCGACGCAGTTCATACCCTCAAGGGCCGTTTCCGTGGTTTTTACCCCGTCGTCATCGATGTTGAAACAGCCGGGTTCAACGCCAAGACCGATGCTTTGCTCGAAATCGCGGCTTACACCCTGAAAATGGATGAGCAGGGCTGGCTCGTTCCCGACCAGGTGTTCCACTTTCATGTCGAGCCCTTCGAAGGGGCCAACCTGGAAAAGGCCGCGCTGGAGTTCACCGGCATTGATCCTTACAACCCGTTGCGAGGCGCTGTCTCGGAAAAAGAGGCACTGACCGAGATCTTCAAGGGGATCCGCAAGGGGATGAAGGAACAGGATTGCGGCCGCGCCATCATAGTGGCCCACAACGCCACCTTCGATCACGGCTTCGTGATGGCCGCCGCCGAACGGGCTGGCCTCAAGCGCAATCCGTTCCACCCGTTTGCCACCTTCGACACCGCTGCCCTCTCCGGGCTGGCGCTGGGTCAAACGGTGCTGGCCAAAGCGTGTCAGAGCGCCCGCATCCCGTTTGACAATAAAGAGGCGCACTCTGCCCTCTATGACACCGAGCGCACCACCGAGCTGTTCTGTCATATCGTCAACCGCTGGAAGAGCATGGGTGGCTGGCCGCCAGCGCATCCGGATGACGACACGCCGGATACCCCTGCCGATGACGACGTGCAGGCATAAACGGATGAAGGCTGCCACAGGCAGCCTTCGTTGTTTTCGGGGGCGTGATTGAACGCTCGGCGCACAAGAAAGCACTATCAACGTCACGATCAACCGCTGCGCACAATGCACGGAGACAAACCGGCCACAAATCCTCATGTTGATCAACCTTGTGCCAGATGCTGCTGCGATATGAGGGGGTTGACTGATTTTTTTCTCGACATTTGTCACATTTTTCGCAAACTAACTCCCCTTCACATGACAGACAGCAATAACAAACTATAAGGAAATCAAATGAATCCAGTTGTTATCGCAGTCGGGCTGATGCTGGTGCTCAGTCTGCTGCGGATCAATGTGGTGGTCTCGCTGGCGCTGGGGGCCATTGCTGGCGGCCTGGTTGGCGGGCTGTCGTTGACCGATACCCTCACCACCTTCAGCGGTGGCCTGGGCGGTGGCGCCGAGATTGCCCTCTCCTACGCCATGCTGGGTGCCTTTGCGGTTGCCATCTCCCGCTCCGGGATCACCGACCTGCTGGCCCGCAAGGTGATCAGCCAGCTGGGCAAGGATGCCAGCTCGACCCGCATCATGTGGGTCAAGACCCTGCTGCTCTGTTCCGTGCTGGCCGTGGCCATCTCGTCCCAGAACCTGATCCCGGTTCATATCGCCTTTATTCCCATCCTGATCCCGCCGCTGCTGCATGTGATGGCGCAGATGCAGATCGACCGTCGTCAGGTTGCCTGTGTCATCACCTTTGGCCTGACCGCCACCTATATGGTGCTGCCGGTCGGCTTTGGTGGCATCTTCCTGAACAACATTCTGGCCAAGAACCTGATCGATAACGGCGTGCCCATCACCACCAACCAAATCCCGCTGGCGATGGCCATTCCGGTCGCCGGTATGTTGCTGGGCCTGCTGATCGCAGTGTTCATCAGCTATCGCAAACCGCGCCAGTACGATCTCGCCAAGATCCTGGATGCGGAGCCTGAGACCGTTGAACTCAATCTCACCCACATCTGGGTCGCTCTGCTGGCCATTGGCGTGGCACTGGGGCTGCAACTGATGACCAACAGCATCGTGCTGGGTGCGCTGGCCGGTTTTGTCATCTTTACCTGCGGTGGCGTCATCAAATTTCGCGAAAGCCAGGATGCCTTCACCCAGGGGGTGCGCATGATGTCGCTGATCGGCTTCATCATGATCTCCGCCGCCGGCTTTGCTGCCGTGATGAAGGCAACCCACGGCGTCGATACGCTGGTTCAGGTGGTCGCCTCCGGCATCGGCCAGAACAAGGGCATCGCCGCCTTTCTGATGCTGCTGGTGGGCCTGCTGATCACCATGGGGATCGGTTCTTCCTTCTCCACCGTGCCCATCATCGCCACCATCTATGTGCCACTCTGTCTGCAGCTTGGCTTCTCACCGATGGCGATCATCGCGCTGGTCGGTACCGCAGGCGCGCTGGGGGATGCCGGTTCACCTGCCTCCGACTCGACTCTGGGCCCGACCTCCGGCCTCAACGCCGATGGTCAGCACGACCATATCTGGGACAGCGTGGTACCCACCTTTATTCACTACAACATCCCGCTGGTGATCTTCGGCTGGATTGCCGCCATGGTGCTCTGATAGCCCCGCTGGCTGCGACCAGAGCACCTCACCATGCACAACAAGAAGGCGACCTGATGGTCGCCTTCTTCATTGATTCGGCTAGAGAAACAACAGCACGGTAGCTTGTGGTGACAGTGAAAAGGAATCACTCGCTAACCCAGCGCCACCTCCTGCATGATGCTCCGATTGATAAAGTAGCGATGGCAGAACAGCAAAAAAGCCTGCATCGGCAAGGGTCTCGAGTAGAAATAGCCCTGAATTTCATCCACCCCGATGCTCAGCACCGCCTTCAGCTCATCGTTGTTTTCCACCCCTTCCGCCACCACCCGCACACCGAGTTGATGAGAGAGACTAGTGATCGCCTCGACGAACAGGGCCTGACGGGTATCGTTGTCGATGGCAGTGATAAATGAGCGGTCTATCTTGAGCTTGTCGAAATAGAGTTCCCGCAAGTAGGAGAACGATGACCAGCCGGTGCCGAAATCATCGAGGGCCACCCGCACTCCGATCTGACGCAGGGTGTCGATGATCTGCTTGCTCAGCTCGATATCATCCAGAGCAATGGTTTCGGTCAGCTCGACGATCAGCTGTTGCAGGCTTAGCGGTCCATCTTTCATGTTCTCTTCCAGCTGGGCTGCCAACCCCATATTGAACATGGAGCTGGAGAGGTTGACCGAGATCTCCAGCGGCTCAATCAAGTCGCTAGGGAAAGTGGCAAGATCATGCTGCAAGCGCCGGAAGATCCATAACCCGAGCGCCTCCCCCAGCCCGTTCTCTTCCGCCAGCGAAATGATATCGAGTGGCGGAATAAAACCGTACTCCGGGTGATTCCAGCGGATCAGCACCTCGGCCCCCAGTCGCACCGAACCTTGACCACGGACAATGGGCTGGTAATAGAGGCTCAGCTGCAAATCGTCGGGGTGCTGGATCAATTCGCGCAGCTCGGTCGACAAGCGGCGGTTGCGCAGATAGTGCTGATACATACTGCTGGAGAAGACCACGTAGTGATTCAGCCGCTTGCGCTTGGCGCTGTCGAGGGCGATGTCGGCAAACAGCAGCATCTCCTCCGGCGTATGCACCGGTCGCACGTACTGGCTGATCCCCATAAAGACCCGTACCCGGTGGGCGGGGTCGGTCGCCAAGGCGAGCCCGGCAAGCTCATTGCGCAGCTGTTCCAGAAATGGAAAGCGCAGATAGGTGGGCATGACCCCGGAAATAATGATGGCAAACTCATCGCTACCGGTGCGGGCGGCAAAGATACCGTCAACCGATACCGCGCGGATCCGCTCGGCCAGTTGCGTCAGCAATGCATCTCCCACCTCGTATCCCAAGCTGTCATTTACCTCCCTGAAATGGCCAAGATCCACCAGACAGACAGTCACTCTGCTAGGTCGCCCTTTATGTCCTGTCAGATGCTTGAGGTGTTTGATCAGAGAGGCCCGGTTCGGCAAGCGGGTTAGCGCATCATTCCACGCAAGAAAATACTGGTGGCGCACTTCGCGAAACAGCATCAGCAGCATCACCACGGTCGCCAACATCAAGAAGGCCAGAATGAAGAAGTTCTGGGTACGCGACGAATTGAGCACCTCCCGCTGGGCTATGGCGGAAGGGCCGGTGAAGTTTTTCACCATCACATTGCGGATCGCTGCCAGATCCCGAGCCAGCTCCTCGGCTAAACGGGCAAGCTCTGTTGAATCTCGCTCTCCGCTGACCACTGCCTGCTCATACTTCTCGAACAGAGTCATGATCTTGCCTGCTGCCTGTTCAGCCCCAAAGCGGGTTCTCACCGGCTTGGCCTCCTCCCCGTGCAGGAAGACATCGAGCCGGTTCCAGGCAATATCAAAGCGCTTGTTCATCTCTTCCTGACTGGTCGAACCGGTACGATAGAGAGAAAGTGCCTTATCAAAGCCATGGATCTCCAGCTCCAGCTGAGCCAACGCCCAAGCGGAGAGCTGGGTATAGCGGGTCACGGCATTAAAAGCACGGTCATAGTTCCAGACCGACCAGATGGCGACCCCCAAAAAAGTAGTCACCATCAGGATCAAGCTCAGAAACTTGCCGCGCAGCATCTTATTTGCTCTCGATCGCTGTCAGCTGCCACACCATCCGGCTGTGATAGAGCTCCTTGTTCAGCTCCGGGTGATCAGAGAGGGGATAGATGACCCAGAGCGGCCCCCTGTTGCGCAGGGTCAACGCTTTGCCATCCTGCTTCTCGGCCAGCAGTACCGAGTATTTATCTCCATCTTCCAGCGGCACCGCCGCCCAGTAGTCATTGATGGCGACCGCCTTGACCTCCGCACTCTTGAGATCGTAAATCTTGACCAGATCTCGCAGCAGCACACCACGATAGGTGTGGTCCCCCTCGGTCCAGGGGGTCTGGGTCTTGACCTCTGTCTGAGGCAAGGCCTCAAACTCGGCCCGGGTCAGTACGACCTCCCCCGTACCATTGCAACAGCCATCCTCTTTTATTTTGAGGAAGGGCCCATCAGCCAACACCATGCCAGAAACGAGACAGCCGGATAACAGCAGCATCCTGCCAAGCCATCCACCCATGATAAACCTCCGTATCGTACTGTTTGTTTTATTGGTTTCACTCTGCCCACCGACATGGAAACGGCAAAGTCACAATGCAAAACAATGTTGCTGCAACCAGCTCACCACAACAGTCAACCTGCATCAGGCTGTACCCGAATGCCACCAAAAGCATGGCATCTACGCTCCGACTGTCGCAACCGCATCGGAAAATATTCATGTCCCTTTGGCTCTCAACTTGGCTTGTGGAACAGGGAGCTGGCCCCCAACACAGGCAAACTGACTGCACAGCCCCTATCGCAGACACAAAAAAAGGCCGCTCAATGAGCGGCCTTCTTCATAACGGGGTCAGCAATCAGCTTTCGCGACGCTTGCCACTGAATTTGCGATCTTTGTTGAAGCCACCTTCACGGCGCTCACCGCTCTTGTTGAACGGGCGGTCACCCTGGGGACGGCGATCCTTGTTGAAAGGACGCTCCTTGTTGAAGGGGCGATCGCTGCGCGGAGGACGGGGAGCAGTGTTGCTGCCGGCCGGCACTTCGGTGTAGCGAGTGATCTGCAGCGGACGCTGGCAAACACGGGCTTTCTTGATCACTTCCAGTACATCGGCGGTCATGCCTTTCGGCAGATCGACGGTGGAGAAGTCATCGGCGATGTCGATGTTGCCGATGAAACGGCTCTCGATGTTCGCTTCGTTGGCGATGGCGCCAACAATCTGGCCCGGCTTGACGCCGTGATGGGCACCCACGTCTACGCGGTAACGCTCCATCTCCACATCCGGGTTGTCTTTCAGCGGACGCGGTTCGAGGGACGGCATGCGACGGGCAGGACGATCACCACGGTCGCCGAAGTCACGGGCACCGAAATCGCGGCCACCGTCACGACGGTCGAAATCACGACCACCACGATCGTTGCTGGCATTCAGCAGCGGATCTGGGATGGAGTCATCCAGCAGCAGCGGTTGGTCGCCCTGTACCAGCTTGGCCAGTGCGGCAGCCAGCTCCAGCGGATCGGCAGAATCTTCTTCGATCAGCTCATTAACCAGGTTCACATAGATCTCAAGCTCTTCACCCATCATGGTTTCCCGGATGCGCTCTTTGAACTTGGTCAGGCGGTGCTGGTTGATGTCCTCGGTGCTCGGCATCTTCATCGGCTCGATGGCCTGACGAGTAGCGTGCTCGATGGCGCGCAGCATGCGACGCTCACGGGGAGCTACGAACAGGATGGCTTCACCTTTACGACCGGCACGACCGGTACGGCCGATACGGTGTACGTAGGATTCGGTGTCGTACGGAATGTCGTAGTTCACTACGTGAGTGATACGCTCAACATCCAGACCACGAGCGACGACGTCGGTGGCGATCAGGATGTCCAGCTGGCCTTGACGCAGCTTGTCAACGGTACGCTCACGCAGTTTCTGCGGGATGTCACCGTGCAGCGCTTCACAGGCGTGGCCACGAGCGGCCAGTTTGCCAGCCAGCTCTTCGGCTGCATTCTTGGTGCGCACGAAGACCAGTACGGCTTCGTACGGTTCGACTTCCAGCAGACGGGTCATGGCGTCCAGCTTGTGCAGACCGGTTACCTGCCAGTAACGCTGGCGGATGGTCGGTGCAGTGGACGTCTTGGTGATGATCTTGATCTCTTTCGGCTGCTTCAGGTGTTTCTGGGCAACGCGACGGATCTGGTCCGGCATGGTAGCGGAGAACAGGGCAACCTGACGGGTGGCCGGGCACTGCTCCATGATCCAGTCCACGTCGTCGATGAAGCCCATACGCAGCATTTCATCGGCTTCGTCCAGTACCAGGGCTTTCAGGCCGGAGAGGTCCAGGTTCTTGCGACGGATCAGATCCATCACACGACCCGGGGTACCGACGACAACCTGGGCACCGCGACGCAGGGCGCGGGTCTGGGTTTCGTAAGAGGAGCCGCCGTAGATCGGCAGGACGTGGAAGTCAGGCATGTGCTTGGCGTAACGTTGGCACGCCTCGGCAACCTGCAGGGCCAGTTCACGGGTCGGAGCCAGCACCAAAACCTGAGTGTTGCGGTTACCAGCTTCCAGACGAGACAACAGAGGCAAGGCAAAAGCAGCGGTCTTCCCTGTACCGGTTTGCGCCTGCCCCAGCAGATCGTGTCCCGCCATCAGGTGGGGAATTGCTGCGGCCTGGATCGGTGACGGGCGCTCATAGCCCACGTCTTGCAGCGCTTTCAATACAGGCGCGGCCAGTCCAAGCTCACTAAAAAGGGGCAGTTGTTCGGTATCAGACATAGATTCTTCCAGATTAAGGCAGGCGGCTAAGCACCGCGGAATAGCAAAAAGGCGGCGATTATAGCGCCACTTTGTTCTGCTGTCTTGAAAAATGTGATAAGCCTCTCAAGACGTTGGCAATTATAGAGGGATCTTGCGACTATGGCTTGCTTATTTTTCACTACTGGTGCGTTATTGCAGGTCACTCCTCGCTGGAGTCCTTGCCCCGCTTGTGTTTGAGCACCGCCATCGTCAGTCGGCTGGTACACAATAAACGTCCCCGTTCGTCCCGAATTTCAATCTGCCACACCTGAGTCGTCGCCCCCAGATGCAGCGGCGCGCAACGACCGGTCACCACCCCTTCCCGCTTGGCCCGCAGATGGTTGGCATTCACCTCCAGTCCCACGCAGTAGCTATCTGGCCCCACCGCCATATTGGCTGCCAGTGATCCCAGGGTTTCGGCCAATACTACCGATGCGCCACCGTGGAGCATGCCAAGGGGCTGGTGGGTACGGTGATCCACCGGCATGGTCGCTTCCAGCCAATCCGGGCCAAAGCCGGTATAGACGATGTCGAGATGGGCCATCAGGGTGTTGCGAGAGGTGGCGTTGAGCCCCTCCAGACTGATGGGCTTGCGCCAGATGGGGGCGTTTTCTTGACTCATGGCGAGCAGACTCCTTATGTAATCAATGGGTTGAACGCGAGCAGTGTCGGCGAAAAAGACAAAGAAAAAAAGATGCCCTGATCGGGGCATCCTGGCAACCACCTTGCGTCACCAGGGATAGGTGACTCCGGGCCACTCGGCCCACGGCACCTCTCGCCCCGGCAGACGGGGTTCCGGCCACTGCCACACCCTGGCGAGCCAGTCGCGCAGCTGCGTTTCCAGCTCCTCGTCCGTGATGGGCGCCTCGGCCACCTTCCAGAAGAAGAGCTCCACCGCCACCTCCGGCAGCACCGAGGGGTAGAGATAAACCCCACCCCAGAATTGCGGCTCCCGATCCGGGCTCCAGAGGCCATAGGCAAAGGAGCGCTTGGCCAGAAACTCCGACTGCTGCCACTCCAGATCCCCTTCGTGCTGGCTCAGGCTGAAGTTGGCGGAGGGCCAGATATCGTTAGGGCGAAACAGCTGATGGAGCTGCTCACGCTCGCGCAACATGGCGACAAACTCCACCACCGCCTGAGCGGGGGTGGCGGGCAGCAACAAGAAACACGGGTGCCGATAGGCCTGCGGCACCCGAAACCGCTTGGGAAAACGCAGCATCAGAGCAGCTCCAGCAGGGCTTGCAATGGATGTTTGAGTTTTTCCCCCTCCATTCGCTTGACCTGACTGCGGCACGAATAACCGGTCGCCAGACAGCGCCCTTTGGGCAGGCGGGCGAGAGGTTCGGCCCAGCTCAGCCCATAGATCCCCTTGGAGTTCTCCACCTGTTTGACGTCGTGACCATAGGTGCCCGCCATGCCGCAGCAACCGACCGATATCGGCTGCAAGCTGGCCCCGAAACGGCCAAACAGGGTGCTCCAGTCGCCATGAGTCGATGGCTGGGCGGTCTTCTCGGTGCAGTGGGCAAACAGATACCAGGGCTCGGGTTCGCTCCCCTCCCCGCTCTTTGCCTTGTCGGCGCTAACAGGCAGCTGATCTGCCGGCAGCGACAGCAACCACTCCTGTGGTAGCAACACCTGAAAATCACCGCGGGCCGACCCCAGCGCCTTGGCATACTCGTCGCGATAGCAGAGCACCATGGCCGGATCCACCCCCACCATGGAGATGCCGAGCGCCGCCACCTTGTTGAGGAACTGGGCGCTGTTGGCGGCAGTGCGGGCAAAGGCGCGCAGGAACCCCTTGATATGCTGGGGTTTGCCGTTCGGTTTAAAGGGCAGCAGATAGGGCTGGAACCCAAGCTTGCTGGCAAGTTTCACCAAGTCGCGCACCACGGGGGCATCGTAGTAACTGGTGAAGGGATCCTGCACGATGAGCACCACCTGCTTGCGCTGCTCGGCGCTCATCCGCTCCAGTCCCGGCAGATCAAAATAGCGGGCGCGGTTGTCGTGCAGGCTCTCGGCCAGAGTCGGCACCGAGAGCAGCGGCACATCCACCATACCGATGCTCTTCTCGGTCGCCTTCTGGGCCCACTCTTTTTCGAGGAAGAAGTTGACCAGTTTCGGTGCTTTGGCGAGCAGCGGCGCATAGCTTTCGACGGTGCCGACAAAGTAATCCTTCGGCGCGCGCAGGTAGCGGCCGTGATAGAGCTGCATAAAGCGGGCGCGAAAATCGGGCACATCCACCTTGATCGGGCACTGGCTGGTGCACGCCTTGCAGGCCAGACAGCCCGCCATCGCCTCCATCACCTCGTGGGAGAAATCATATTCGCCACGCTGTTTGGCCCAGCTGTTGCGCACCTTGTCCACCAGCTGTTTGAAACGCACGCCACCGGATTGCAGCGCCACCTCTTCCGCCAGCGGATCGAAGCCCTGCTCCGCCAGCTGACGCAGCCATTCGCGCATCAGGCCCGCCCGCCCCTTGGGGGAGTGGCGGCGATCGCGGCTGATCTTGACCGAGGGGCACATGGGGGAGTCGGTCTCGAAGGTGAAGCAGAGACCGTTGCCGTTGCAATCCATGGCGCGGGTGTAGCTGGTGCGCACGGCGAGCGGGATCTGACGGTCATACTTGCCGCGCTTGGGGCCATCCACCGACACCAGCTCGGCGCCACTGCCATAGGGGATACAGATCTTGCCCGGGTTGATACGGTTGGCCGGGTCGAACGCCCCCTTGACCCGCTGCAGCTCTTCCCACAGCTCGCCAAAGAAGGCAGGGCTGTATTCGGAGCGAAAACCCTTGCCGTGCTCCCCCCACATCAGGCCGCCATATTTGGCGGTGAGCGCCACCACCTGATCGGAGATACGGCGCAGCAGCACTTCCTGCTCCGGATCGCACAAGTCGAGCGCCGGACGCACGTGCAGCACACCGGCATCGACGTGGCCAAACATGCCGTAGTCGAGGCCGTGGGCATCGAGCAGGGCGCGAAACTCCATGATGAAATCGGCCAGGGATTCGGGCGGCACGGCGGTATCTTCGGTGAAGGCCACCGGCTTCTTGCGCCCTTCGGCATTGCCCAGCAGCCCCACCGACTTCTTGCGCATGGTGTAGATGGTCTCGATGCTCGGCAGGTGGTCACACACCTGATAACCGATGATCCCCGCCTCGCCCTTGGCCAGCAGCGTATCGATACGGCGACAGAGCTCCGCCACCTTGGCCTTGTGTTCTGCCTCGTCGGTGTCAGCAAACTCGACGATGTTGAGTCCCTGCAGATCCTTGCCGGGCACATCTTGAATAAGTTCTTTCACCGAATGCCAGATGATGTCGGCGCGGGCCAGTCCCAGCACCCGGGAGTCCACCGTCTCCACCGACAGGGCCTGTGCCTGCACCATAAAGGGGGCGTTGCGCAGGGCCGAGGGGAAGCTGTCGTACTTGACGTTGACCAGCGTGCGGTAGCGCGGGATCGGTGTGATGTTGAGTCTGGCTTCGGTGATAAAGCCCAAGGATCCTTCCGAGCCGCACAGCACCCGGCTCACATCCAGCGTGTCGCTGTCGGGTTGATAGAGGTGCTTGAGATCGTAACCGGTCAGAAAGCGGTTGAGCTTGGGGAACGTCGCCTCGATGTCGGCGCGGCGCTCTTTGCCGATGCGATAGAGAGTGCGATAGATCTCCCCTTCCCGATTATCCAGCGCCAGCTTGTCCTCAAGACGGGAGCCATTGACCGGCTCGGTGACCATGATGTCACCGTTCTCCAGCACCGCCTTGAGCCCCAGCACGTGATCCGAGGTTTTGCCGTAGACCAGAGACCCCTGCCCCGAGGCATCGGTGTTGATCATGCCCCCTAAGGTGGCGCGGTTGGAGGTGGAGAGATCTGGCGAGAAGAAGTAGCCGTGAGGCTTGAGCCAGGCGTTGAGCTGGTCTTTCACCACCCCGGCCTGGGCGCGCACCCACCCCTCCTCCAGATTAATTTCCATGATCTGGTTCATATAACGGGAGAGATCGACGATAATGCCGCCGCCCAATGACTGACCATTGGTGCCGGTACCGCCACCACGAGGGAAAAAACTCAAGGAAGCGAACGCCGGCTCTGCGGCCAGCTTGAGCATTGCTGCTATGTCGTCCGCACTGCGCGGATAGAGAACCGCCTGAGGTACTACCTGATAGACGCTGTTATCCGTCGCCATCGCCAACCGGCTTGCATAAGACTTTTCGATATCACCACGAAATGCGCTGCGCTCTAGCAACTCAAGAAACTGCAGGGTTGCGGGTGACAAACTGTCCTGGTAATCGAGTCTCGGGATCATGAATCCTTGTTCCCATCCTTTGCTTGATGCCGGCACGCCGGCGACTACGACTGGCCGCCTGTCAATGGCAATCAGGCCAGTCCGCTCACATGTGAGCGGGCAGTATATCAGCTAGAAAACCGCTTGCGCTTGGCAATATTCACCATTTGAAAGGAGGACTTTTATGGCTCACCCCAGCCATGTTATCAGTACGCTTATCACCACCGAGAAGCAGGCGCTCACCCTGTCACTAGTCGGCAGCATCGCCTTTGCCATCTTCGGTATTGGCTACGGTCTGCTGGTCGGCTCCCACGCCATCATGCTCGACGGTATTTTCAGCCTGTTCAGCATGGGCATGACAGGTCTGGGTCTGGTCACGGCCTATTTCGTTACCCGTCCCTACGATGAGCGCTTCCAGTACGGCTACGCCCACTTCGAACCCATTGCCAACGTGATCAACGGCCTCATCATCTTGCTGCTCTGCCTGGGGGCACTCTATAACGGCATCACCACCCTGCTGGAGGGTGGCCGCGAGATCAACCTCGGTCACGCCCTCATCTGTGCGGCCATTTCCACCTTCCTCTGTTCGCTGCTTTATCTGGTCGAAGCCCGCTTGGCCAAGCAGTTCAACTCCGAACTGGTGCGGGTTGACTCCGAGGAGTGGCTGGTCGATACCATTTTAAGTGCCACCCTGCTGGTCGGTTTTCTGGTCGCCATTGGTCTGGATGCCATCGGCCACGGCCAATACAACCGTTACATAGACCCGGTGCTGGTCTCGCTGCTGGCCCTCTGTGCCACCCTCATTCCCATCAAGGTGCTGAGCAGAAACCTGCGGGAAGTATTCAAAATTGCCCCCAAGGGCGATGTGTCACAGCACGTCGAGCGGGAAATCGAGACGCTGCGCCAGCGTTATGGCTTCGAGTGCTACAGCCATCTGGCGAAAAGCGGTCGCCGCTTCGATCTGGAATTGAACATTCTGGTGGCACCGGATCAGGATTGGCCGGTCGAACGGCAGGATGCCCTGCGCCATGAGCTCTGGTCTCGCCTCGGCGATACCCTGGGAGATGCCTGGCTCTCGGTCTGCTTCACCCGCGAAAAACGCTGGTTGTAACGGCCGCACGGGGGAGCGCGGCGCGGCCGCCTCCCCCTGTCTCAGCGCAGTCCCATCACGCCCCGTTGATGCGGCACTTGCCAAATTGGCGCCAATCGTTATCATCAGGGCTCATTTTTTACCCGAGGTTTTATTGCCCATCATGGACAATCCCCGAAGTTGCCCTTCGTCCCTTTCTGTCAAAGCCTATCTTTATCTGCTTCATCAGCGCCTCTGAATAACACCTTTGCCTTGCTGTTACTGCGGCCATCGCGCGCCGTGATCACTGTTTGCTCTGTCTGTTTTTATTGAGGTCATACAATGGAATTGCTGCTGGATCCCCATATCTGGATTGGTCTGTTTACCCTGATCATTCTGGAAATCGTGCTGGGGATCGACAACTTGGTCTTTATCGCCATTCTGGTGAAAAAACTGCCCCCCGCCCAACGGGACAAGGCGCGCGTCATCGGCCTGTCGCTGGCCCTGCTGATGCGACTTGGGCTCTTGAGCGTCATGTCATGGCTGGTCACCCTGACCACCCCTATTTTGCACCTGTGGGATCACCCCTTCTCCGGTCGGGACCTGATCCTGATGGGAGGCGGCCTGTTCCTGCTGTTCAAGGCCACCTCCGAGCTGCATGAGCGGCTGGAGGCCAAACCCCAGGATGATGGCCCGGTCGGTGCCTACACCAGTTTCGGGGTGGTGATCGCCCAGATCCTGGTGCTCGATGCGGTCTTCTCGCTCGACTCCATCATCACCGCCGTCGGCATGGTGGAACACCTGGGCGTCATGATGGCCGCCGTGACCATCGCTATGGTGGTGATGGTGCTCGCCTCCAAACCGCTGACCCGCTTCGTCAACGCCCACCCGACCGTGGTGGTGCTCTGCCTGAGCTTCCTGCTGATGATCGGCTTCAGCCTGGTGGCGGAAGGGTTCGGCTTCCACATTCCGAAGGGCTACCTCTATGCGGCCATCGGCTTCTCGGTGCTGATCGAGTTTTTCAACCAGCTGGCCCAGCGCAGCGCCGAGCGCCACGAATCCAAACAGCCGCTGCGCGAGCGCACCACTGCTGCCATCTTCAAGCTGATGGGCAGCAAGGCCTATCAGGATCAGCCGGATGACGATCTGGACGCACCGGCGCCTGCGCCGCTGAGCTTTGGCGAGGAGGAGCGCTACATGGTGACCGGCGTGTTGTCGCTGGCCGAGCGATCCATTCGCACTATCATGACCCCGCGCTCCGAGATGGCCTGGATCGATATCAACGACTCCAGCGACGAGATCCGCGCCCTGCTGCAGCGCGAGCCCCACAGCCTGTTTCCCATCTGTGACGGGGATCTGGACGAGGTGATCGGGGTGCTCAAGGCGCGCGACCTGCTGTTTGCCTTGAATGAAGGGCAATCCTTAAGCGAACTGGCCAAGCAGAACGACCCCATTATCGTGCCGCAGACCATCAACGTGATCCGGCTGCTGGCGGAGCTGCGCAAAGCCAAGGGGAGCCTCATTCTGGTCTCCGACGAGTTTGGCGTCATTCAGGGGCTGGTCACCACCCACGATCTGCTGGAGGCCATCGTCGGCGAACTGCCGGACGAGGACGAAACCCCGGATATCGTGCGCGATGGCGAAGGGTGGCTGATCAACGGCAGCACCAACATCCACCACGTGGAGCAGGTGCTGGAGCACGAGGGGCTGGTGAGCGAGAGCGACGAATACGTGACCTTGGCGGGCATGCTGCTCTCCCACTTCGGCACCCTGCCCACCCCGGGCCAGCAGCTGCAACTGCAGCAGCTCAACTTCGAGGTGATCGAGGTGAGTGAGCGGCGTATCGAACGGGTGAAAGTGATGCCGGGCACAGCTTGAGCCTGCCACCGGTAAAACTGAAGAGGGCCAGACGGCCCTCTTTTTTATGCTTCAACTTTATGCCTCAACGCCGCCTCTCTCGGCGGTTTGCGCTGATTGCTGCATCAAGCGCAATTCTCTTGTGCAATTACCCCTCTTTTTCACAACAAGATACCGGCATAGAGTGGCCTCACTTCCACCATGAGGAACTCAAGATGAGCCACGATCACCTGTTCTGCCCGCTGCGCCTCGGCCAGCTGCACCTTGCCAACCGCATCGTCATGCCCCCCATGACCCGCTCCCGTGCCAGTCAGCCGGGTGATGTGGCCAACGCCATGATGGCCAGCTACTACGCTCAGCGCGCCGAAGCGGGCCTGATCATCAGCGAAGGCACCCAGATCGACCCCATGGGCAAGGGCTACGCCTGGACGCCGGGCATCTACAGCGCCGAGCAGATCGCTGGCTGGAAGGGGGTGACCGATGCCGTGCACGCCAAGGGGGGCACCATCTTCGCCCAGCTCTGGCACGTCGGCCGGGTCACCCATCCGGACAACATCGGCGGCGCCCAACCCATCTCCTCGTCAGCGATTGCGGCCACAGGCGTCAAGGTGTTCGTCGATAACGGCAGCGATGCGCCCGGCTTTGTCGAGACCGTCACCCCGCGCGCCATGACTCAAGCCGATATCGATGCAGTGATCAGCCAGTTCCGTCAGGCGGCCCGCAACGCCATCAGCGCCGGTTTTGACGGTATCGAGCTGCACGCCGCCAACGGTTATCTGATCAACCAGTTCCTCGACTCCGAATCCAACGCCCGCACCGACCGTTACGGCGGCTCGCTGGAAAACCGGCTGCGTTTTCTCAAAGAGGTGACCGAGGCTGTCTGCAGCGAAATCGGCGCCGATCGGGTTGGGGTGCGTCTTGCGCCGCTCACCACCCTCAACGGCACCGTCGATGCCAACCCGCAGGAGACCTATCTGGCCGCAGCCCGCCTGCTGGGCCAGCTCAATGTCACCTACCTGCACATTGCCGAAGCGGATTGGGACGATGCCCCCCTGATGCCGGAGAACTTCAAGCAGGGTCTGCGGGATGCCTTCCCCAACACCCTGATCTATGCCGGTAAATATGATGGTGATCGTGCGCGCGCCGCCCTCGAAGCGGGCTGGGCCGACATGATTGGCTTTGGCCGCCCCTTCGTCGCCAACCCGGATCTGCCGAACCGGCTGCGCCACGGCTATCCACTGGCCCCCCACGATCCGGCCACCCTGTTTGGCGGCGGCGAGAAGGGGCTGACCGACTACCCCGTCTATCAGGCCGATGACGCAGCGACCAGCAGTTGATTGCCGATGGCCAACCGGCCACGTAAAGCAGGCCCCACAGGTTGGGGCCTGTCGTATTGTTGCGCATTCGCAAGAGTGATATGACTGACCGAATCACTGTTGCAATGACCTCATTGTTCTCCCCCCCTCGCTTTCACAAGGCGCTGTCCCAATTACGTGTTGAAGGGCTAAGCTTGAAGTAGGCCATCACCTTGAGGTCTACCATCATGGATACCCCAGC